>DATECI010000281.1:0-4655 GCA_035286985.1 Gemmatimonadales bacterium | reverse complement strand
TGCGCCATCGCTCCAAAGCCAGCGGCCTTGCTACCCCTCAGCGGCGGAGAAGTGCTCGCCCGCCTTCGCCCAGTTGACCACGTTCCACCAGGCGTCGAGGTAATCCGGGCGCTTGTTCTGGTACTTCAGGTAGTAGGCGTGCTCCCAGACGTCACACCCGAGTACCGGGTGCTTCCCATCCATCACCGGGCTGTCCTGATTCGGGGTGCTTTCTATGGCGAGCCCGCCGTCCTTGAGCCGCACCAGCCAGGCCCAACCGCTCCCGAAGCGCTCGAGGCCCGCCTTCTGGAATTGCTCCTTGAATCCGCTGAAACCGCCGAAGGTGCCCTCGATTTCCTTCCCGAGAGCTCCCTCGGGCGCCGGATGCCCACCCGGCGTCATCCACTTCCAGAACAGCGTGTGGTTGAGATGTCCCCCGCCGTTATTGCGGACCTTGGTGCGGACCCCTTCGGGCACCTGATTGAGGTTGGCCAGCAACGCCTCGAGCGTGAGCCGCTGCAGCGCCTCCTGGCCCTCGAGCGCCGCATTCAGATTGGTGACATAAGCCTGGTGGTGTTTGCCGTGATGGATCCGCATCGTGGTCTCGTCGATGTGTGGCTCCAGGGCGTTGTAGTCGAATGGCAGGGGAGCAAGGGAGAAGGCCATGGGGTCACCCCGTTCGAACGTGGAGATCAAACGTCGGCGCTAATATAACGGCGGCCGGAATGGAGGGTCGCACGGGCGCTACCGGGAGGGCACCGAACGGTCCAGCTCGCCGATCGTCCGGGTGCTCGGCGGCCGCTCGCGGCGCAGCCGGCGGGCAACCTGCTCGGCTCGGGCCAGCACCCGAAGCATGTTCTCTCCCGCGACCTTCCGAAGGTCTTGCGCCTTCCACCCGCGCCGGGCAAGCTCGGCGAACAGCGCCGGGTAAGTGGAAACGTCCTCCAAGCCTTCCACCGTATCCCTGATCCCGTCGAAATCCGCTCCGATGCCCACATGGTCCGCTCCGGCGACCCGCCGGATGTGATCCAGGTGATCGGCAACATCCTTGATGGTGACCGACGGGCGGGGGTGCGAGGCCCGCCAGGCTTGGCTCGAGTCCTCCCAGGCCCGCCGCGCGGCGGACAGGAACGATGGCACGAATGGCACCATGACTAGCCCGCCGTTCGTTGCCATCCGAACCAGGATCGAGTCCGGAACGTTGCGCGCATGATTCACGAGGGCCCGGGCAGCCGAGTGGGAAAAGATCACCGGCGCCTCCGAGACCTCGAACGCGTCGCTCATGGTGCCGGGTGATACGTGGGACAGGTCCACCAGCATACCCAGCCGATTCATCTCCCGAACCACCTCCTCGCCGAACGGGGTAAGGCCGCCATGCCTCCCCTGGTCGAGCGCAGCATCGGCCCAATCGAGCGTGACGTTGTGGGTGAGCGTCATGTAGCGGGCGCCCAGGTCGTAATAGGCGCGGAGGGCCCCCAATGAGTTCTCGATCGCATGGCCGCCCTCCAACCCGAGCAGCGAGCCGATTCGCCGGACCGCGAAGGCCTCCCGGATCCCAGCGGCAGTCGTCACGAAACGGAGCGCCTCCGGATACTTGGCGATCACCCTTCGCGCGATGTCGAACTGTTCCAGCTGCACCCTGGCAAAGCCGGAGTCCTTGATCCCCCCGGGAATGTAGATCGACCAGAATTGGGCGCCTACCATTCCGGCCCGCAGCCGGGCGAGGTCGGTATGCCCGGGCGTGGCCTTGCGGAGATCGTACGCTTCGACGTTTCCGCTCATGCTGGAATCCTCCCGGATCCGCCACGGCAGATCGTTGTGGCCGTCGATCAGCGGCGTGGTCCGGAGGATCTGGCGGGCGAGGGCGAGCTGGGGATCGTAGGTTTGAGCGGCCAGCGAAGACGTCCCCGCCAGCACCATAGCAAACTGCAAGATCCGGGTCATCTGGATATGCGATGTCTTCACGAAGCCCCCGAGGGAGATTGCGTGCAGCCGGAAAGGTACGAATACGTCCTGGGAATATGGAGGTCTGGGGCCGACTCGGGTACGGGGCTTGCATCAGCTCGGCTCGCGGCTCCCTGGGAGGAGGTCAACCGGTGTGATTACCGCCGATGCGCGAAGTCGGATCACTGCCCACGATCTCGAGCTCCTCGGCTCCTGCCTGGGACTGGAGGCGCGGCCCGGCAGTCTCGACCAGGTGCTCGATCGTCGCGAAGTCGGCGAGTTTCTCTTGGGCGCGACGCTCCCGGGACCGTCCCCCTCCCTGCTGTTCTACGTCCTGGTTCGGCGCTCGCTGCTCGATGTGGGCGTCCAGGATCGCACCGTCGCCGACTATTTCGCGGCGGTCGTCCGGGAGTTCGGGGTCCGGCATCGAGCCACTCAGGTCGACGACGTAGATGATCAGGAGCATCTCTACCTGGTGGACATTCTGACGGACCTGGCGGCGTCGAGCGGCGACCGTCAGTTCAAGGTTTCGGTTCACCTCGGCAACTATGCGCTCTGGCTTTCTGGCCTGTTCCCCGAACGCATTGCGGCTCAGCAGCTGCGGCGAGGCGGGCCGGATGTCAGCTACTATGAGAACCTCGGTGGGCGAGGGTATGCGGGGGCTTCGGAGCACCGCCTGGCCGAGCGGGTTGGGCTCGAGGAGATCCTCCGCACAGCCGCCGAACGCGCCCATGAAATCCGGGTCGCTCTCAACCAGGTGAGCCAGCAACTGGTATTGCGCCCGCGCCTGGCGGCATGAGGCCGGTCAGGCTACCGACTTAGTTCCTCCATGCCCCGGATCGTCTCTTTCCTCCCTGCCGGAACGGAAATCGCCTTGCAGATACTGGAAGTAGGTCAGGAACATGAACCTTCACCGCTAAGGAGCTCTTCGAGGACCTGGACAAAGCGCCAAACTTCGTGGAAGGTGTTGTACAGCGGCACCGGTGCGGCGCGGATTACGTCCGGATCGCGATAGTCGGTCACGATACCCCGGGCCCGCAACGCGGGAACCAGAACGTCCGCGCCGGCGATCCGGAGCGAGAGTTGGCAGCCGCGTCCCGCGGAATCGCGCGGCGTAATCACCTGGGCCCTGCCCTCCGGGATGCGGTCGACCAGGAACTCGAGGTATCCCGTAAGCCGGACCGACTTCCGGCGAAGTGCCGGCATGCCGACCCGGTCGAAGAGCGTGAGCGAGGCCGCCAGCGGCGCCATGGCGAGCACCGGAGGACTGCTGATCTGCCAGCCCGCCGCGTCGGCCACCGGCACGAAGGCTGACTGCGACTGCATCTCGAACCGGGTGGCCGGATCGTTGCCCCACCAGCCCGCATATCGAGGCAGTGCCCGATTCCGGGCGTGGCGCTCGTGCACGAAGCAACCCGCGATCGCGCCGGGGCCCCCGTTCAGGTACTTGTAGGAGCACCAGGCGGCGAAATCCACTTCCCATTCGTGCAGCCGGAGCTCGGCGTTGCCAGCGGCATGGGCCAGGTCGAATCCCACCAGGCATCCGGCCCGGTGAGCGGCTTGGGTAATCCGCGGCAGGTCGAGCAGCTGCCCGGTGTAGTACTGCACCCCGCCCAGCCAGACCACCGCAATCTCCTGCCCTCGCTCGGCCAGCAAGGCCTCGAGATCCTCGGTTCGCAAGGCGGATTCCCCCGGCCGGGGACGGGCCACGAGCAGGGCCTCTTTCTCCGCACCACGGGTTTGGAGGTGGGAAGCCGCCGCGTACGCGTCCGAAGGAAAGGCGGCTCCCTCGATCAGGATCCGGTTGCGTTTCCCGGTGGGCCGGTAAAAGGTCACCAGCAACAGGTGAAGATTCACGGTCAGCCCGTTCATGGGAATCACCTCGGCGGGGTCGGCCCCCAATACCCGCGCGAGCGGCTCCCGGAGCCGCTGGCTGTAGGGATACCAGGGGGCGGAACCTTCGAAATACGCCTCCACCCCCAGCCGAGCCCAGGCCCCCATCTCGCGGTCGACTTGGGCTCTCGCCGGCTTCGGCATCGCCCCCAGGGAATTGCCGCACAGATAGACCAGGGGAACCCCATCGGCCCCGACCGGCAACTCGAACTCCTCCCGGCACCAGGCCAGGGGATCGGCCCGGTCCTGCTCGATAGCCCAGGCCTCGTCGAGCCCGTAGAAACCTGGAACCGGGAGGGGCGGAGGAACGGTCACGGTCCGACCACCCGCCGGTATCCCACCGGATCGGTTGCGCCTTCGGTGTTGATCACCACCACTTGCCGGGCGGGGCCCAGATGAAGGAACTGTTTCGCCGCGCCGAGCTCGGGGGCCTCGAGCAGAGCAAGTACCGCCGCCAATCCCGCGGCGCCGGATTCACCGGCCTCAATGGCAGGATCGGTTCCAGCAGGCCGAGCAAGCCGGCGCATAGCATCCTCCGCGAAGCGATCCTCGATCGTAACAAAGAGCTCCACCCCCCGCCGCACAACCGGCCAGGCCGTGAGCGACACCCGCCCGCAGTTGAGTCCCGCCATGATCGAGCTCTGCCGGCCGGTCGCCGGGACCGGCTGCCCGTCCGGCGCATCCACCGAGGCCAACAAGGCATCGGCCTCGACCGGCTCCACCGCCACAAGTACGGGTTGGGTCACGCAAGCCCGATAGTGGTTCACTGCGGCATGCAGCAGCCCGCCGACCCCGGCCTGAATGAACACCACGTCGGGGGGAGGATATCCGCGCGCCAG
>DATECI010000280.1:0-2207 GCA_035286985.1 Gemmatimonadales bacterium | reverse complement strand
GCGAGCCGTATCGGGAGCTGATCACCGAGGCCCTGGCCCGGGGCCGGAATGCCCGGGCCATCTGGCAGGACCTGGTGGACGACCACGGCTTCCCGGGCCGCTACGCCAGTGTGCGCCGCTTCGTGGTCAAGCTCCGCGGGGCGACGCCGGTCGAGGCCCGTGTGGTCATTGTCACCGCGCCTGGGGAGGAAGCCCAGGTCGATTACGGGGACGGGCCGATGGTGCGGGACCCCGCCAGCGGCAAGTATCGCCGGACCCGGCTCTTCGTCCTGACCTTGGGCTACTCGCGCAAGGCGGTCCGCCTGCTGGTCTGGCGCTCGAGTGCCCAGATCTGGGCGGAACTGCACGAGCGAGCCTTCCGCCGGCTGGGCGGCACGGTGCGGGTGATCGTGCTCGATAATCTGCGCGAAGGCGTGCTCACGCCCGATATCTACGATCCCACCCTCAATCCCCTCTATCGCGACGTCCTCGCCCACTATGGCGTGGTCGCCTTGCCCTGCCGGGTCGGCGATCCGGATCGCAAGGGCAAGGTCGAGGCGGGCATCGGGCACACCCAGAAGACCCCGCTCAAGGGGCTCCGCTTCGAGGCGCTGGACATCGCCCAGGCCTATCTGGATCGCTGGGAAACCCGCTGGGCAGACACCCGGATTCACGGGACCACCAAACGCCAGGTCGCGGCGATGTTTACCGAGGAGCAGCCCGCCTTAGGGCCGCTGCCCCTCGAACCGTTTCGGTATTACCGCTACGGCCAGCGCACCGTCCACCTGGACGGCTGTGTCGAGGTCGAGGCCGCCTATTACAGCGCCCCGCCCGGCTGGATCGGCCGCCAGGTCCAGGTCCAGTGGAACGACCTTCATGTCCGCCTGATCCACCCCGCGACGGGCCAGCTCCTCCGCGAGCACCTCCGCACCAAGCGCGGCTGGCACCAAATCCAAGAGGCCGATCGGCCGGCGCGCACGCCGGGGGGCATCCTCGCCTTGCTGGCCCGCGCCACCCACGCCGGACCGGCGATCGGCATGGTCTGCGACCACATCCATCACCACGAGGGCGCCGCGGCCGTCCGGCGGATCCAGGGCGTGCTCGCGCTCGCCAAGAAATATGGACCGGCCGTCGTCACCGAGGCCGCCCGGGTGGCGCTCGAACTCGGGGTGCCCACCTACCGGTTTCTCCGCCGCTACCTCGAGCGGCAGCCGCCGGTCGCTCTGACCCTCCGGCAAGTCGACCCGCTCATTCGCCAACTCACCCTGTATCGCGATCTCATCAACCGCCAGGCAGGAGTCCTCTCATGAATCTCGTCGAACTCGATCGCGCCCTGCGCCAACTCCGGCTCTCCGGCATGGCGGCCACCCTCGAAACCCGGCTCCGCCAGGCGCAAACCGACCGGAGCGCGCCGATTGATCTGGTGGCCAGTCTCGTCAGCGACGAACTCCTCCGCCGGCAGGACCGGCTCTTCGAACGGCGCCACAAGCAGGCCCGCTTCCGCGATCCCGACCGGTCCCTCGACAGCTTCGATTTCGACTTCAACCGGAAACTCAACCGCGCCCTGGTCCACGAGCTCGCGACCGCCCGGTTTGTCGCCCAGCGGGAGGACGCCCTGTTTCTCGGGCCCCCCGGCACGGGGAAAAGTCATTTGGCCCAGGCCATCGGCCGGGCCGCGATCCAGCAGGGCTATCGGGTCGTCTACCGGGAGGCCCATACCCTCCTCGAGGACCTTGCCGACGCCACCCTCGACGGCACCCGCAAGGCGTACCTCACGGAGCTCACCACGGTCCCGCTCGTGATCATCGACGATCTCGGAATGCGGAAACTGCCCCACACGGCAGCCGAGGATC
The DNA here is from genome assembly GCA_035286985.1 of Gemmatimonadales bacterium. Taxonomy (GTDB): domain Bacteria; phylum Gemmatimonadota; class Gemmatimonadetes; order Gemmatimonadales; family GWC2-71-9; genus JABFSM01. The sequence continues at coordinate 375 of DATECI010000280.1, read as the reverse complement.
TCCTTGAGATCGTCATGCGGAGGTACGAGCGGGCCTCGACCCTGCTGACGTCGAACCGTCCGGTCGAGGACTGGGGCAAACTGCTGGGGGACACGGCGGCCGTCACGGCCCTACTCGATCGCTTGCTCCATCACGCCCACATCCTCAAGTGCGGCCCCCGGAGCTGGCGGACGAAGGTCCACACCGACTTGCGGACGGAGGGGACGACGAAGTAAATCTTCACCAGTCTCGGTCGTATGCTCGTGGTGGCCGGTTTTGCGGTGTCGATCGATGGCCGGTTTTGAGGTGTCCACCGAGGGGATCCGTCCAAATAGGTCCACTGCGCTATGAATGAGTCGCCACATTTCGAGAGGTGGTCGTCGTAGTAGCGCCGAG
>DATECI010000279.1:0-3436 GCA_035286985.1 Gemmatimonadales bacterium | reverse complement strand
GGGTCGCCCGGTTCGGCCGCCTCATTGGGCTCGGCGCCCTGCCGGCGCCCGGCCGGGTGGAAGTCACCCCATACGCCACCGCGCGGGCGCAGCTCCAGTCGGCCGCCCTCGCTTCCGCCCTCGAGGGCAAACAGACCGGATCGGCGAGCGCCGGGGTAGACCTCAAGCTCCGCGCGACCAGCAGCCTGACCCTCAACGCCACGGTCAACCCCGACTTCGGACAGGTCGAGGTCGACCCCGCGGTGGTGAACCTCTCGGCGTTCGAGACGTTCTTTCCGGAGCGCCGGCCCTTCTTCGTTGAAGGCGCCGACCTTTTCGAGTTCGGGCGGCTCCGCGCCTACAATACCGGCTTTGCCCCCACCGTCTTCCACTCGCGGCGGATCGGCCGGGCGCCGCAGGGCGAGGTCCCCGGCGGCGCTGTCGCGGCCAACCTGCCGGACGCCAGCACGATCCTCGGCGCCGCCAAGCTCACCGGCAAGAGCGCCGGGGGCTGGACGGTTGCCGCACTCACTGCGGTGACGGCCGAGGAGCAGGCGACCTGGCTCGACGGCGGTGGAGCCCGACACGAGACCCCGGTGGAGCCGCGAACCGGGTACGGGCTGGCCCGGCTTCGCCGCGAGACCGCAGGCGGCGACCGGCAGTTCGGGGTCTTCTCCTCGGCGGTCATCCGCGACCTGGCGGATCCGGGCCTCGCGGCCGCGGTGCGAGAGCGCGCGTTCGTCACCGGGATTGACTTCAACCAGCGAATGGGGAGGCGGACCTGGGCGCTCGATGCCTCGCTGGCCGTCAGTGCGGTCTCCGGCACCGCCGAAGCGATCGCCGCCACCCAGCGTGCCAGCAGCCGCTACCTGCAGCGTCCCGACCGCGAGGTGACCCGCTATGACCCGACCCTGACCTCGCTCCGGGGGTTTACCGGCCAGATCGCACTCACCAAGACCGGCGGGACCCACTGGCTCGGCAACCTCGCTTACCAGACCACCAGTCGGGGTTTCGAATCGAGCGACCTGGGCTTCATGGTCATCGCCGACCGCCACCAGTTTTCGGAATTGATCGGATACCAGGAAACCAAACCGGGGCGGATCTTCCGGAACTATGTGGTCGCCCTCTACGCGAACCACAACTTCGATTACGACTGGGTTCGCACCTACCAGGTGGTGTCCGGCAGGTTCGAGGCCGGGCTCAAGGATTTTTCGGGGGGGGCGGTGGTGGTATCCCGCGCCTTCAGCGCCAACGAGGACCAGTTTACCCGGGGTGGTCCGCTGGTGCTCGAAAAGCCCAGCGTGAGCACCCAGCTCCAGTATCAATCCGACCCGCGCCGGCGCTGGCGGCTCGGGCTGGAGGTATCCGGCACCGCGCGGAGCAACGGGGGGAATGAACGCCAAGCCGGAGCCAGTTTTGCCCTGCAGCCGAACGGAACCCTGACCCTGGCCGTGTCCCCCCACTACACCGGGCAGCGGGTGGTAGCCCAGCCGGTGGGCCGGAGTACCGACCCGCTCGCCACCGCCACCTATGGCGTCCGCTACCTCTTCGGCGAGCTGAAGCTCCGGCAGATGGCGCTGGAGACCCGGATTGACTGGACCTATAACCCGCGGCTCTCGTTCCAGATGTACCTGCAGGCACTCGTGTCGGTGGGAGAGTACTCCCACTTCAAGGAGCTGCGCGCACCGCGCACCTTCGAGTTCAACGAGTTCGGGGTGGACGGCGGCTCGGTCACCCGTGCGAACGGCGAGGTGCATCTCACGCCCGCCGGTGCGGGGGCGGTGCCGATCGCCCTGGCGGACCCTGATTTCAACTACCGCTCGCTCCGGGCCAACGCAGTGGTGCGGTGGGAGTGGAATCCCGGCGCCACGCTCTTCCTGGTCTGGCAGCAAGGGCGGGAGGGGGTCGTGCCGGGCCGCGGGCTCGACTTGGCGGGCGCCCTCGACCAGCCGAGCCGGAACGTCTTCGCGATCAAAGCCACCTGGTGGCTGGCCCGATAGCTTTGGGCATGCCCGGAGGGACGGGGAGCTCATCGTATTGGCGGGACACGCGGGCGCCCCGGCACAGTCTGCTCTTCGCGCTGCCCCTCCTCATCCTGTACGAGCTCTTGGCCTACAGCCTGACCCGCACCGACTTGAGTCGGGTCCGGGTCGGCGCCGATGTCCTGGTCAAGAGCGTCTTTGGGGCGCTGGGCGGGCGCTACGGACTCCTGCTGCTCACCGCGCTGGTCGCCGGCTTGGGGATTGTGCTCGGGTGGCGCGACTGCCGTGCTCACGGGCCGGTCCGGCCACGGCTCTTTGGTGGCATGCTGCTCGAGGCGATCCTCTACGCCGCCCTGCTCGGCGGGGTGGCGAGCGGGCTGACCTCCCTGCTCCTCCACGGGCGGCTCGCGGTTCTGCTGCAACCGGGCGGATCCGCCGGTGGCTTCGCCGGTCTCGGACTTCCGACCCAGCTCATGGTCTCGCTGGGCGCCGGGATTTACGAAGAGCTGCTCTTCCGGGTGGTGCTGGTATCGGGGCTCGCGCTACTGGCCCGGGCGGTGCTGGGACTCGGGAACCTCGGTGCCGGCGTTGTGGCAGCAGTCCTCGGAGCGCTCGGCTTCTCCCTCTTCCACTATATCGGTCCCCTGGGCGACCACTTCACCATGGGCTCCTTCACCTTCCGCGCCGTGGCGGGACTGCTCTTCAGTACGCTCTACCTCCTGCGGGGCTTCGGGATCACGGCCTGGAGCCATTCGCTCTATGACGTCTTCGTTTCCTTTCTCCACTGATCGGCCGCCGCCGCCTCTGCGGCACTGCCGCTCATCGTCTCCAGGCACATATTGACTGCCAGTTGAGCGACGGTGGTGCTTCATCGGGCTTTCCGGCTCTGGCCCCGAGCAGCCAGCGGGATCGGCCGCAAGGCGATGCCCAAGAGGCAACGGCGAATATGGTGCTCGATATTTGAGATGACAGACGATATCGCAGATTCTGGGGATCCGCGAAGGTATGATAGGAGCTCGATCGCGCCAGTCGCCCGAGGTCGGGGCGAAGCGCTCGTCCCACACCAGGCAGAGCTGCCGAAAGTGGCGCTCGAGCAGGCGGTAGAGCGGGCATGCCCTGGGCTGGCGGGGGCGGTAGACCCCCACTCGGTCTGCTGGGCGCTGCCGCAGCTCGGCGGCGACCGGTGCCGTCATGTTCCCACCTGGGTGCGCCTACCGGCATCATGGTGGGGAACCCTTGCACGGCGGGGATCAGATGAACGGGCGGGGCACCGGCTCTTCTTCTAACTCCCCACCACCAGGTTCAGCAGCCGATCCTTCACATAAATCACTTTTTTCGGCTGCTTCCCATCCAGGAACTTGCTGATCTGGGGATCCCGAAGCGCGGCGGCCAGGACCGTGGATTCTGCGGCGCCCCGGGGGACCGTGATCTTCGACCGGGTTTTTCCGTTCACCTGGACCGGGATTTCCACTTCC
>DATECI010000278.1:0-6851 GCA_035286985.1 Gemmatimonadales bacterium | reverse complement strand
CGGGGAAGTGCGCCGGGCGGCCCGGAGCGTGTTCGGGCAATTCGTGTCGGTGACCACGTGTCCTGATTGTCGCGGGGAAGGTGTCATCATCACCGATCCCTGCCCGGCCTGCCGGGGTGAAGGGCGGCTGCGGGGCGAGCGCACGGTTCCGGTCGAAGTCCCCCCGGGGGTTTCGAGCAACAACTACATCACGCTGAGAGGCCAGGGAGCGGCAGGCCCGCGGAACGGATCGAGTGGTGATCTTCTGATCATGATCGAGGTACGGGATGACGACCGGTTCGAGCGCCACGGCGACGACCTGAGCCTCGACCTGCTGCTGTCTTTCACCCAAGTCGCTCTGGGCACCAGCGTCACCGTGGCGACCCCCTATGGAGAGGAACGCCTGACGGTGCCGGCGGGGATCCAGTCGGGCACGGTGCTGCGGCTCAAGGGCAAGGGCCTCCCCCGCCTGGGCCAGAACGGGGCCGGGGACTTGAATGTGCGAGTTCACGTCTGGACTCCGGAGAATCTCACCGCGGAGCAACAGCGGCTGCTGGAGGAGTTCGCCAAGGTCGAAGGCAAGCCGCCCAAGCAGAGTGCGGGGTTCTGGTCCCGCCTCAGGGAAGCCCTCGGCGCATGAGCTGGTGTGCGCTTGACATCCAGAGCCCGCCCGCCTCGCGTGACGCCGTGGCGGCCTGGCTGGTGAGTCGGACCGGCCGGGCCGTCGAGGAACGGGAGGACGGGGTGTTGATCGGGGTGGCGGAGCCGGAAGGTGCCAGCGCGCTTCTGGACGAGCTTTGCCGGAGGTTCGGCAACTCGGTGGCCGGCTCGACCCGCCTCCTGCCCGAGGAGGACTGGACCACCCGCTGGCGCGGTTCCCTGGGACCCAGGCGAATCGGTCGGCTGATCGTGACTCCGAGCTGGGCGGTGCCGGAGAACGCCGGCACCGGCCTCGTCATCATCGATCCGGAGACCGCGTTCGGCACCGGAGAACATGGCTCAACTCGCACCGCCCTCACGCTGCTGGACCGGTACATCCGTCCGGGCGACCGGGTGCTCGACCTGGGCAGCGGAAGCGGGATCCTCGCGATCGCGGCGGTAAAGCTGGGTGCCGCGCGAGCAGTAGGAGTGGATCTGGACCCGGATGCCGAGTCGGTCGCGCGGGCCAACGCGGAGCGCAACGGGGTGGCGGCTCATGCCGTGTTTCTCACCGGCCAGGCGGAAACGCTCACCAGACTGCTGGGCCCGGTCGAAATCGTGGTTGCGAACATCCTCCGTTCCCAGAACGAGCAACTGCTCTCGGTGATCCGAGATGCCCTAGGGGCCGGCGGATGGGCGATCTTTGCCGGGATAGAGGAGGCAGAGGCGGCCGGCTTCCGCGGCGCTCTCCTGGCCCGGGGATTTACGGTTGGGGATCACGCCCTCGATGGCGAGTGGTGGGGCGTCGCCGCGCGGGCAGGATGAGATGCACACGGTCCTGGCAGCTCCTGGCACCCTGCAAGACAACTCGACGGTCTCGCTCGAGGAGGAGGAGCGGTACCATCTCCGGGTGCGCCGCGCCGAGGCGGGACAACCGGTTCGGGTACTCGATGGCGAAGGCGCGATAGCCGATGGCAAGCTGGTGCGGAAGGGGAAGGATTTCGCGGCAGTAATCGGGGTGGTCCAGCGGCGGCCCAAGCCGCCGGCTTTCGTGCTGCTCGTGGGGGCGGGAGACCGGGATCGGTTTGCCTGGCTGGCCGAAAAGGCAGCCGAACTTGGCGTCACTGAGCTGGTGCCGCTGCTCACCGAGCGTACCCGCAGCGTCGCGGTGGGAATCCGGGAGAACCACATTCCCGCCTTGCAACGCCGCGCGCGGCAGGCCATCAAGCAATCGCTGGCTCCGTGGTCTCCCACGATTCATCCACCCCGCCCGGTTGCGGAGGCCGCGCAGGGCGCGAGCTCCCCGCATCGCTGGCTGGGAGATGTGAATGCCGATCCCCCGCTCCCGATTCCACCCGAAGGCGAGGTGACGGTGGTGGTCGGGCCAGAGGGAGGGCTCACCGATCTCGAGCGAGGCGCCTTTCTGGAGGCCGGCTTCACGCCGGTGCGGCTCGCGCCCGATCTGCTCCGGTTCGAAACCGCCGCGCTTGCCGCGGCGGCAGTGGTCGCCAGCCAACGCCCGCGGAGGACTTTATGACGGATTGCCTTTTCTGCCGGATCCTGGCGGGCGAGATTCCGGCCCGGGAAGTCGCCCGGTCCGAGCTGGCCATGGCGTTCCACGACGTCAATCCCCAGGCGCCCACTCACGTCCTGGTGGTTCCCAAGACGCACCTGAGCGGGCCGGCCGCTGCCGACAGCGAAAGTGGCGAGCAGATCTTCGGGCCGGTCCTGCGGTTGGCGGTCCAAGTGGCCAGTCAGCTCGGCCTGGCTGAGCGAGGCTACCGCCTGGTGCTCAATCAGGGTCCCGATGGGGGGCAGTCGGTCGACCATTTACATGTCCACGTGTTGGGGGGCCGGCGGATGAAATGGCCCCCGGGCTGAGATTCAGGTTGCCGATCGGTGAGCGGATTGGTTAGCTTGCACGCCGGTCGGGCGGTCAGGTGGTCGGAATGAATGCAGGTCGGAGCAGCAGGGGGCGTTGATTCACTTGAGAATACCACATCAAGGAGAACTCCGGGCCGAATGACGAGCCTGGACTCCACCGCGGTACAGGACGGGGTGTCGGCGCAGCGGAGCGCCGGCACCCCGTCCCCCTTTCGGGAAGCCGTTTTCCCCGCTCTGGAAGCACTCGAGTTTGGCCGCGCCCTCGAAATCGTGGCCGGCTTTGCGGCCGGCCCGCTCGGCGGGGAGCGCATTCGCAGCCGGCGTCCCGCCGCGGATCCCGAGTGGATCCGGGCCGAGCTCGCTCCGGTGGACGAGCTGCTGGGGCTCTACGCCCGCAGGGCCACGCTGGACGTGGTTCCAGTGCCTCCGCTCGAGGCAGTTCTCGGACGGCTGCGGCTTCCGGGGGCGGTCCTCGAAGGGATCGAACTCGTCGCGGTCCGCCAGACGTTGAGCGCCGCGCGGGCGGCCGTGGCGGACCTGGGACGACTCATGGCAGAGGCACCCACCGTCGCCGGCTGGGTGGTTCCACTCCCCAACCCCGCCATAGACAAACGTCTGGCCCAGTCGCTGGATCCAACCGGTGAAGTGCTCGACACGGCGAGCCCCGCGCTGCTCCGGGCCCGCCGGGAGGTGCAGGAGTCGCGAACCCGGCTGGTGAAGAAGCTCGAGGTGGTGCTTCGGGGCCTGGACTCCCATGGGGCGGACCCGGGGGCCAGCGTGACGATGCGGAACGGCCGCTATGTGGTTCCGGTTCGGCGGGACTACCGGGCGCGCCCCGAAGGCATCGTGCACGACGAATCGGCCAGCGGGGAGACGGTGTTTCTCGAACCCACCGCGGCGATCGAGCTGGGCAATGCGCTGCGCGCCGCCATTGCCGATGCCGAACGGGAGGTGCTGCGCGTCCTGCGGGACCTGACCGAGGTGCTGCGGCCGAACGCCGGTCTGATCGAGGGGGCTCACGGGTTGTGCGTGCGGCTCGACGATCTGGTGGCCCGGGTCCGCTACGCGCATTCGGTGGGTGCCCGGGTACCGGGGATTCGACCGGGTGGAGCGGGCGTTGCCCTTCGGCAGGCGCGTCATCCTCTGCTGCTCGGGCGGGGCATCCCCGCGGTTCCGTTCGACCTGGTGCTGGATGGTGTCGAGCGCACCCTGCTCGTCAGCGGGCCCAACGCGGGGGGGAAAACCGTTCTGCTCAAGACGGTCGGACTGACAGCGGCGCTGGTCCAGAGCGGAATCGTCCCCCCGCTGGGGCCGGGAAGCGAACTTCCGGTCTTCCAGCAAATCGTGGCCGACATCGGGGATCACCAGTCGATCGCGGCCGACCTTTCCACCTTCACCGCCCACCTGGTGGTGCTGCGCGGCGTGCTCGAGGAGGCAGGTTCCGGAACCCTGGTCCTGGTGGATGAGATCGGCAGCGGAACCGACCCGGCCGAAGGGGGGGCTCTGGCGGCCGCGGCGTTGCGGGCCCTAACCCGGCGCGGGGCGATGACCATCGCCACCACCCACCTGGGATCACTCAAAGCGCTGGCCACGCAAACCGCGGGCATCGTGAATGGCTCGCTCCAGTTCGATCCCGACCGGCTGGCGCCGACCTTCCGGTTTGCCAAGGGCACGCCGGGCCGCTCCTACGGGCTGGCGATTGCCCGAAGACTGGGAATCCGGGCGGAAGTGCTGGCGGAAGCCGAGGGCCGGATTTCCGAAGCGGAGCGTTCGCTGGACGGGCTGCTGGAAGCGGCGGAGGCCCGGGAGCGGTGCCTGGCCGCGGCGCAGGCCGAGTTGGACAGCCGGCTGGCCGAGGCGGAACGGGAGTTGGCCCGGCTAACCGAGCAGGCAGCGGTCCAGCAAGCCAGGGAAACGGCGCTCCGGACCCGGGAGCGGAGCGCGGAGCGCCACGGCCGGACCGAAGCACGCCGGGTTATGCTCGAGGCCCGCGAACGGGTGGAAGAAGCGATCCGCTCGGCCCAGGGCGCGACCAGTGAACCAGCAGCTCGGGAAGCCCGGCGGCTCCTGGAAGAGGCGATTCGCAGGGAAGGGGAGGCGCTCGAGGCGCTGGACCAGGAGGGGGTCGGGCGGTCGAGCGGGCCGGCGGCTGCGCCGCTGCTCCGGGAAGGCCAACGGGTTCGGTTCGGCTCGGGAAGTCTTGGCCGGGTGGCGGAGCTCCGAGACGATGGGTTGGTGATGGTGGTAGCCGGGAATGTGAGGGTCGTGGTATCCGCTTCAGAGCTGCTGCCAGTTGAGGAGGGAGCGAAGGGAGCCAGGGGAGCCAGGGGGAAAGCCGCTTCGCCGAGCTCCTCGCCAATCGAGCTTGGCGCTCGGTTCGAGGTCGATCTTCGCGGGTTGCGGGCCGATGAGGCGGAGCTGGCGACCCGATCCGCACTCGATGCTGCGATTCTCGCCGATCAGCCGTATCTCCGCATCATTCACGGGATGGGCACCGGGGCTCTTCGCTTGGTGGTGCGCCAGGTGCTCGCGACCGACGGGCGGGTGGCGAAGTTCGCCTTCGCGCCGGGAAACCAGGGTGGAACCGGGGTGACGGTGGCGGAGTTTGCCGAATGAGCATGATTCCTGACGAGCTGATCGAGCAAGTTCGGGACAGCGCCGACCTGGTGGGGATCATCGGGGAGGCGGTGCCGCTCAAGCGGAGCGGTTCCGATTGGCGGGGGCCGTGCCCCTTCCACGGCGGTATCCACCGGAACTTCGCGGTCATCCCCAAGAAGGGCATGTATTACTGCTATGTCTGCCACGAGGCGGGAGACGTCTTCACCTATCTGATGAAGCGGCAAGGGCTGGACTACCCCACCGCGGTGCGGGAGATCGCGCGGCGCTCGGGTATCACGGTGCCGGAGCGAGGAACCGGCCGGGAAGCTGAAGGCCCCGATCCGCGGGAGCCGCTCTTCACGGCGGTAGCCGCAGCGCAGGAGTGGTTCGCGGCCCGGCTGCGGGAGGATTCCGAGGCCGAAACGGCCCGGGGGTATTTGACCGGGCGAGAGGTTCCGCTCGAGGCCGCCGGTGAGCAGGGCCTGGGCTATGCGCCGCGGGGGGAAGCTTTCCGCGACGCCATGCGGCAGCTGGGCATCGCCGAGCCGACCCTCGTGGAAGCCGGCCTGCTGGTCCGACGGGAAGACGGCAGCCTGGTGTCGCGGTTCCGGCAGCGGCTGCTGTTTCCGATCCGAGACCTTCGGGGAAGGGAGGTGGGCTTTGGAGGCCGGCTGCTTGGTCCGGGAGAGCCCAAATACCTCAACTCACCGGAGAGCCCGATCTTCCACAAGGGCGGGATGCTGTACAATCTCCACCACGCCAAACAGGTGATCCGGCGGGAGAACGAGACGCTGCTGGTGGAGGGGTACTTCGATGTCCTCCGGCTGGTCCTCGCGGGCATAGACCACGTGGTGGCTCCCCTCGGCACCGGGCTCACTCCCGAGCAGGCGGCCCTCCTCAAGCGATTCGCCCCGCTCGTCATTCTGCTCTACGACAGCGACGGGTCGGGACTCCGGGCCACCTTTCGCTCCGCAGATGAATGCCTTCGGCACAAGCTGCGGGTCAAGGTGGCCACCATGCCGGAAGGGCAGGATCCGGACAGTCTGGTTCGGAGCGGGGGAGCGGCGGCGCTCGGCCCGATTCTGCGCGACGCGGTGGACGTGCTCGACCGCAAGATCCAACTGCTGGAGCGAAAGGGCTGGTTTGAGGGGCTGGAGCACCGCAGGGATGCGCTCGACCGCCTGCTGCCGACGGCCCGCGCGGCTGCCGATCCTATCGCGAGGGACCTCTATCTGGCCCGAATCGCGGAACGAACCGGGGTCTCGCGCGCGGTGCTGGAGCAGGAGCTCGCGGCCCGGCCCGATCGTCCGGCCGTTCTGCCTCACCCGGTCCCATCCCACCCGCCGGCACCCGAACGCCGGGAGGGCCGTTCCACTCCGGGTGCGGGTCAGGAAGCCCAGCTCCTGGCCGTCCTGCTCGGGTCCGCCACGTGGCTCGAGCGGGGCCGGAGGGAGATTGCCCCGGATCTCTTTCAGGTACCGGCGTACCGCGAGGTGTTCGAGGCGCTTGGCCGGCTGGCTCCGGATGGGTCACCGCCGGCGATCCTGCCGGAGCTTTCTCCCCGCGGAAAAGAGGTGCTGGAACGTCTGCTCGAGCGAGCAGCGCGAGAGGAAACCGCCGGCTTCGACCGCGACGAGCTCTACGCTGCGGCGCTGGAAGCCCTCCGGGCCCGGGGGCTTGCCCAATCGCTTCCGCCGGTGACCGACATCGAGCAGCGGCAGCAGCAACTCAACCAGCTGAGTATCCAGGAG
>DATECI010000277.1:0-3637 GCA_035286985.1 Gemmatimonadales bacterium | reverse complement strand
CCTCCCGCACCATTGCTTTCCGGATCAGCGACGGCTCCAGCGAGTTCCCGGTGACCTACACCGGTCTGGTTCCCGATACCTTCACCGATGCCAGCAACATCGAGGTGATCGTGGAAGGGAAGTACGGCCGGGATGGTGTCTTCCATGCCACCGAAGTTCTCGCCAAGTGCGGCTCCCGCTACGAAGCCGAGCTCAAGGCGCCTTCCGGAACGTGATGTCGTGACACTCCTGGGACAATTCAGTCTATGGCTTGCCACCTTCGCCGCGGGGTGGGGGGCGGCCATCGCGTTTTTTGGACGCTGGCAGGATCGCCCCGAGCTGGCCCGGACGGTCGTCCGATCCACTTACGCCGTCTGCGCCGCCCTCCTGGTCGCGGCCCTGTGTCTTTGGAAGGGGTTACTGACCCACGACTTCAACATCGAGTACGTGGCCCAGTACACTTCGCGTAACCTTCCCCTGTCGTACGTTTTCGCGGCATTCTGGGCTGGCCAGAAGGGAAGCCTGCTCTTCTGGGCCACGATTCTCTCGATCTTTGGGGCCCTGGCGCAGACTGCCACCAGCCGAAAGCACGAAGGCCTGCTGCCTTACGTGGCGGCGATCACCAACGTGGTGGTCGCTTTCTTCATCCTGACCATGCTGTTCTCGGCGAATCCGTTCGAGCGGCTTCCCTTTACGCCCGAGGACGGCCGGGGCCTCAATCCCCAGCTGCAGAATCCGGGGATGACGATCCATCCTCCGATGCTCTACCTCGGCTATATCAGCATCACCATCCCGTTCGCCTTTGCGCTCGCGGCTCTGCTCTCCAAGCGGCTCGACACCGGCTGGATCCACGCCATGCGGAAGTGGACCATTCTCTCCTGGCTCTTCCTGTCGGCCGGCATCACCCTGGGGATGTGGTGGGCATACGTCGAGCTGGGCTGGGGTGGATACTGGGCCTGGGATCCGGTCGAGAACGCGAGCTTGCTGCCCTGGCTCACCATGACGGCGTTCCTCCATTCCGTCATGATCCAGGAGAAGCGGGGGATGCTGAAGCGGTGGAACGTCGGGCTGATCGTCGCGTCCTTCCTGCTCAGCATCTTCGGGACCTTCATTACCCGGAGCGGGGTAATCGCCAGCGTGCACAGCTTCACCCAGTCGGGGGTGGGGTACTTCTTCCTCGGCTTTCTGCTGCTGGCCGGGATCTTCTCCTTTACTCTGCTGTACGCCCGCTGGCCCCTGCTCGATCCTGAAGCCCGGCTGGAATCGCTCGCGAGCCGGGAAGCGGCGTTCCTCTTCAACAACCTGGCCCTGGTGGGCATCGCGTTCTCGGTGCTCTGGGGAACCTTGTTCCCGATTCTCTCCGAGGCGGTGCGGGGCACCAAGATCACCGTCGGACCCCCCTTCTTCAATCGGGTCAACGTGCCGCTGGGACTCTTCCTGGTCCTGCTCACCGGGATCGGTCCGCTGATCGCGTGGCGGAAGGCCAGCCCGGAGAATCTCCGCCGGCAGTTCCTGGCTCCGGTCTCCACCGGAATTGCGGTCACGTTGGTGCTACTTGGGTTGGGCATTCGCGATCTCTACCCGCTCATGGCCTGGGGGCTCGCCGGCTTCGTGACCGGGACCGTGGTCCAGGAGTTCTGGCGGGGGACCCGGGCCCGGCGGCGGATTCACGGGGAGCCGGTGCCGGTCGCGCTCGGCCGCCTGGTTGCCCGAAACCGCCGCCGCTATGGCGGCTACATCGTGCACGTCGGATTCCTGGTGTACGTCATTGCCTTCGCGGGGATGGCCTTCAAGGTGAGCCAGGAAGTCACCCTCCTGCCCGGGGAGAGCACCGAGATCCGCAGCCCGTACGGATCCACCTACCGGCTCACCCACATGGGGGTGTCCCAGTACCCCCAGTTGAACCGCTTCGTCTCGGCGGCGTCGCTCGAGGTGCGAAAGGACGGGGTCCGGCTGGGCCGCATTACCTCGGAGAAGCGCCAGCACCTCGACAGCTTCGGTCGGCCCACCTTCGAGCCGTCCACTGAAGCGGCGATCTGGAGCAACCTCCGGGAAGACCTCTATGTCGTGTATGCCGGCACCGTGGGCGGCACCGACCAGGCCACCTACGCCATCACGATCAACCCGCTCGTGATGTGGGTCTGGCTCGGCGGCGGCATCCTCATTTTCGGCGGCATCCTCACGATGTGGCCAGGGGGACCCCAGATCACCCAGCGCCGGCGCAGCGAGGCGCAGGCGGGTTATGAGGCGGCTCTGGCGGGCACGGCCGCCGGGGAAGACCGGGAATGACCCGGCGCAACTGGCTTCGGGGCTCGGCCTTCGCCGCGGCCGCGGCCGCTGGCCTGGGCGCCCGGCGGATCTTGGCTCAGCAGCCCGATTCCACTCCGCCGCCCGGGGCCGCCGACCGGCTGTACGACCCCTCGGTCGTGCAGGAGCGGGCCGCCGCCACCGCGGCCGACAACGACCCGGTCATCAAGGCAATCGAGCATCGCCTCAAGTGCACCTGCGGCTGCAACCTGGACATCTACACCTGCCGCACCACGGACTTCACCTGCAGCTATTCGCCGAATCTGCATCGGGAAGTCATGGCGCTCCGCTCGGCCGGGAAGACCCCGGACGAGATTGTGGTCGCGTTCACCCTCAAGTACGGGGAAAGCGTCCTGATGGCCCCGAAGCCGGAGGGGTTCAACCTGGCCGGCTACCTGGTCCCCGGGATCCTGATGGCGCTCGCCGCCCTGCTGCTTGCGGTCGTCCTGGTCCGCCGCGGCCGGCGTCCCGCGCCGGCTCCCGCCGTACCGGGGTCCGGCCGTTCCGCCCCCAGCCAGGCGGCACCTAACCCGGCGGATCAGGAACGCCTCCGCCGCGCTCTCGCGGAGGTCCAAGACTGATGGTTCTGGAGATCCTCGGCGCGGTGGGGCTCGGCCTTCTCGTGCTCTGGCTGGTGTTTGAGCCAGCACTCGGGAGGAGCCGGCCGGGGCTTGCCATCCCCGAGCCCGAAGCCCCCGAGGAGACCCGGCGCGGAGTGGCCCTGCTGGCGCTCAAGGAAATCGAGTTCGACCGGGAAACGGGGAAGCTGTCCGACCCGGATTATGAGATGCTGAAGGCGCGCTACGGGGCCGAGGCCCTTGCCGCTCTGGAAGCCGAGGAATCCGTGGCAACCAGGCCGGCGGACGCCGGCGATCCGGAGGAGTTGATCAGCGCTCGCCTGCAGCTGCTTCGCTCCGCTCGCTCCACCGGCTCGCCGGCGTCCCATTCCTGCCCCCGTTGCGGACCCCGGCCCGAGGCCGACGCGCTGTTTTGCTCCCGGTGTGGGATCGCGCTCGCCGGAGCCGGCTTCTGTTCAAGTTGCGGTGCCCCGTTGCCTGCGGAAAGCCGCTTCTGTGCCGGTTGCGGGACCAAAGTCGCGGCCTAGAACCTCCAGTAGATCGCTCCCCCCAGGGTCCTTCTCCAGGTGCTTCGCAACCGATAATTGGCGGGCATCTCCTCCCGCTTGAACGGGGAGGCCGGGGTAAACCCCAGCTCCCCCTCCAGCGCCGCCAGGAACGGGCCGACGATCGCGACCTCGAGCGCCAGCCCGCCTTGCAGCCCCGCAATAGTCCGGGGCGACTCGCCCAGAGCACTCCAGGATTCGATCCCGGCGCCCAGAGACGAGCGAAGG
>DATECI010000276.1:0-5324 GCA_035286985.1 Gemmatimonadales bacterium | reverse complement strand
TCGGCGAACTTGGCGGCGCTCTGGGGCCGATCGGCCGGGACCTTGGCCATGGCGGCGAAGATCGCGTCCTCCACCTCCTCCGGAACCGTGTCTCGCACGATCCGGATGCTGGGCACCGCCTCCATGGCGTGGCGCGCCATGAGCGCCTGGGGACTCTTGGCGTTGAAGGGGGGCTCGCCCGCCAGCATTTCGTACAGCACACAGCCCAGGCTGTAGAGGTCCGACGTCGGTCCGGTCGCCTCTCCCACCGCCTGTTCGGGCGACATGTACACCGGGGTGCCGACCGCCATGCCAGTCTGGGTCAGGCGCTGCCCTCCCGGGGCCGTGGCCGCCCGGGCGATCCCGAAATCGGTCACCAGCGCGTGGCCGCCGGAGAGCATGATGTTCTCCGGCTTGATGTCGCGGTGCACGATCCCCTGGGAGTGCGCGTGGCCGAGGGCATCGGCCACCTCGAGAGCGATCTGGATCGCGTCGTCGAGCGGGAGCTGCCCCTCCCGTTCCAGCCGGTCCCGCAGCGATTCGCCGCGGACGAACGGCATTACGTAGTAGAGCAGCCCTTCGGCATCTCCGGAATCGATCAGCGCGAGGATGTGGGGATGCTGCAGCCGGGCCGAGACCTTGATCTCCCGATCGAACCGCTCCGCTCCGATGGAAGCGGCCAGCTCGGGATGGAGGACCTTGATGGCGACCTCCCGCTCGTGCCGGATGTCGCGAGCCAGAAAGACGGTTGCCATCCCGCCCTTACCGATCTCGCGCTCGACCAAGTAGCGGTCAGCGAGCCGGAACTGCAATCGCTCCAGAGTGTCGGCCAAGGTGTCCCCGGGTGACCTAGAACCTTCATAATGCTACCGTTCCGGCGACCTGCGCAAACCGGACGGTCCATGAAGGTCCCCCGGCTCCTCCCCGCTCTCTTGGCCGCATCGAGCCTCCTGGGCTGTGCCCGGGTGGCCCGTACGACCACGATCGTGGCCCACGCCGTGGCGGGTCAGCTCGGGCCGGGCCGGGTGGACATCGAGCTCGACCGATCGTTTGTCCAGGCATACCGGGACCGCACCACTATCGAAACGACGTTTACCGTAGATGCCGTGCACCGGTCCATCAATCCTCCGGCCTTCGACGGCGATCTTCATTTCGCGGGCCGGGCGCCCGAGATCGGGCTCCGGCTGGTAGCCGAGATCAAGAATGCCAAGTCGGTGGACCATGCAGTCGCGCTGATCCGGGGGGCGGAGTCGACCGGAATACCACTCGAGCTGGTTGGGGGATGGCGGTTTTGGCCCGAGCACGCCATCGGCGTGCCGCACCGGCAGGGGCAACTGATGGGACCGCTGCCGAACGCGAATCCCGACCACATTTTCGAGGTGCACCCGGTGATCCGGGTGGGAACCACGAGCCTGCTGGAGACGCTGCGGCCGGTGGAGGGCTACCGGCCCTACAGCGCGCCGATGTCGTTCGGACACTATGAGAGGGCCGAAGTCCTGCTCAAGGTTCGCCCGACAACGGTCGTGCTCCGGACTCCCGCCGGGTTATACAACGACGTCCATTTCCTGATGGAAGTCACCGGTACCGAACCGGTCGTGGCGCCGGACGGCCGCATCCTCACCGCCCGGGCGCTGGATCTGAACGGCAATGTCCTGGTCGAGGACGTCCGGATGGTCTTTATCAAAGACAGCCCGCCGGAAATCGAGGTCCAGCGGCTGGGGCCGGGAGTCCGCCGGCACGTATGGGGGCTGCCACGGGTAAGTTTCGCCGGGCTGTTGCGGCTCATCGAGGCGGCGGGTTCCGACTCGACCCCGATGCTCGCGAAACTGCCGTACGAGCTGGTCATCGTAGGGGTGTATCCGGAGGGGCGGTAGTACCGGCGCGCCCGGTGGCGGAGCGGAATCCCTCATGTTTCGCCTGGTCAAGTGGTATCTCGATTTCGTCACCCCCGAAGGGGGCGCGGTCCTCAGTGGCTCGCCATCGTCTCCGTCCTTGCCGGAATCGTCTGCACCACTCTCCCCGCGGGTCAGCACCCGGCCGGGGTCGTCTGGCCAACGCCCCCCGTCTGGGCCGGAGCAGCCGCAGTCGCGGCACTCGCCTGGTTCGCGATGGGAGTGGACTTCCCACGATCGGACCGGCGATTTTCCCGCCTCGCGCCGTCCAGCTAGAGACGGAAGTACGGGACTCGACTGTCGGCTTCTTGTCATTGAGGAGGGATTGGCATGAAAACGGTAGGTCCGTTCACCCTCGTGGCTCTCGCTCTGGCAATTCCTGTGGCGGCCCAGGAACCAGTCGATCTCGGCATGATCGCCCGAATCCGGGAGGAGGGTCTTACCCGGTCCCAGGTCGAGAAGAGCTTCGATCATCTCACCAACGTGATTGGGCCCCGACTCACCGGAAGTCCCGGGTTCAGGCAGGCAGTGGACTGGAGCACCGATCTGTTGAAGCAGTACGGGTTGAGCGGCGTTCACCAGGAGCGGTGGCCCTTCGGCAGGGGCTGGACGCTCGAAAAGCTGACCCTGGAGATGGTGGAGCCACGTTACTTCCCGCTGGTGGGCTATCCCGACGCCTGGAGTCCCTCGACCCGGGGCGAGCTGCTGGCAACACCTACATATATCGGAGATCTGGCCGATTCGACCGCGGTGCGAGCCCGGTCGGGCGCGCTCCGCGGCGCCATCGTCCTCGCGACCCAGCCCCAAACCGAATTCATCACCCGGGACCGGCTCCAACCGAGCGAGCATGACGAGCCGGTCCGGATCGGAGCTCCACCGTTCTTCAACGCGAAGGGCCCGCTCTCCGGCCGGACCCTTGGCGCGATCATGCAGGAGGTCGGCGCCGGGGTCGTGCTCCGGCCCAGCCAGGGACAGCACGGCACCCTGTTCGTCACCGGCAGGCGAGATAACCCGGCCGACGCCGCCCCGTCGATCGTCCTGGCCGCGGAGCATTACAACCTGGTGACCCGGATCCTTCAAAGCGGGGTCCCAGTCAAGCTCCGGGTGGACCTCAAGACCCGCTTTGCCAACGCCGACACCAGCGGCTACAACGTGATCGCCGAGATTCCGGGGACCGATCCTGCGATCGGCGACGAGGTCGTGCTGCTCGGCGCCCACCTCGATTCCTGGCACGAGGCGACCGGTGCCTCCGACAATGCGGACGCGGCGGCCTCGCTGATCGAGGCGATGCGGATCCTCAAGGCGCTCGACGCAAAGCCCCGGCGCACCATCCGGATGGCGCTCTGGGGCGGCGAGGAGCAGGGCCTCCTCGGCTCCCGGGCCTACGCATCGGCCCATTATGGGGGAGACGGAAACGCCGCGGCGCGGCAGAAACTCGCGGTCTATCTCAACAACGATCCGGGCACCGGGCCGATCTACGGCTGGTATCTCGAGGAGAATGCCGCGGTCAAGCCGGTGTTCGACGCCTGGCTCGAGCCGCTCAAGGACCTCGGGATGCGGCGCAACGTGATGGCCAGGATCGGCAGCACCGATCATCTCGCCTTCACGGCGCTGGGGCTTCCCGGCTTCAATTCGTTGCAGGACTACGTGGATTACGATACGCGCACCCACCACACCAATATGGATTTCGCCGAGCGGGTAAAGTCCGACGACCTGAAGCAGGCCGCGATCGTACTGGCGGTGTTTGCCTGGCACGCGGCGATGCGGGATCAGAAGGTTCCACCGAAGCCATGACCACCCACCCCCCGATCACCCATGTCTGTCCAAGAGAAAGCGGGAGGAGTTCAAGCGGTTTTCGGGAGTCAGGCGGTCAGGCGGTCAAGGCACTTTCAGGGAGGAGACCAATGCGAGAATGCAGGCAACGGCTCGAAGCAATCGGCTTGGCGGTGCTCGCCGCGGCGACCAGCGCTTGCGTTCTTGCGGCCGCGGGAGCGGGTGCCGGAGGGGCGATCTACGTTACTGACCGGGGGGTGCAGTCGGTGGTGGCGGCACCGGTCGAGCAGACCTTCCTAGCCGTTCGCGAGGCGTTTCGGGCCCTCGAGGTTACCGAGACCAAGTCCACCAGCGAGCAGGATGGCCTACTCCAGAAGCGCTCCCTCGAGGGCAAAACCCAGGACCGCGATGTCCAGGTCGATCTTCGGACCGAGGGAACCGGCACCAAGGTGGACGTGGTGGTGAAGAAATCTGCCGTGACGTGGGACAAGGATTTCGCGAAACGGCTGCTCAACACGATCGTGGAACGGGCGAAGTAGGTCAGGCTCCGTAGGGCACCCAGATGTTCTTGACCTGGGTCGCTTCGCGGAGGAACTCCTCGCCCTGGCCTTCGGGGCCCCCCCACCAATCCCGCGGCTCCCACTCGGCCCAGGTCCGCTTCATGTTTCCCGCCGAGAGCCGTTCGACCTCGGCGGCTTCCTCGCGAGGGCCGAAAAACCAGATTCCGTCCACATCGTCGTGCGCGGCCAGAACCGGGGCGAGCTCTTTCCGCAGCCCGGTCACCAGGTTGATCACCCCCCCGGGAACATCCGAGGTATCGAACACCTGATAGAGATCGGTGGCCAGGAGCGGGCATTGCTCCGACGGCACCGCGACCACGGTATTGCCCATCGCCACGGCCGGCAGGACCAGCGAAAGAAAGCCGAGCAGGGGAGCCTGCTCCGGCGCCACGAGGCCGAGCACCCCGATCGGCTCGTTCATGGCCAGGGTCACATTCCGGAAGGGGGTGTGATGCACCCGGCCGTCGTACTTGTCGGCCCAGGCGGCGTAGAAGAAGGCGCGTTCGATGGAGGCGCGGACCTCGGCTTCCGGTGAGGACGGCGAGGTCAGTGAGGTCAGCCGGTCGGCGAATTCTCTTTCCCGGATCGCCAGGTTCTCCGCAAAGTAGTACAGCACCTGGGCCCGGGTGTGCGCCGTTGCCTTCGCCCAGGCCGCCTCGGCCTGGTGCGCCGCCTCGACCGCGTTGCGGATGTCCTTGCGATTTCCGCGAGGGACTTCGGCCGTGAGCTTCCCCGCACCATCGTGGATCGGGATGGTGTAGGTCGCGTCGGGACGGACCTGTTTGCCGCCAATGTAGAGTTTAGTGGTGCGGTCGATGGGCGGGAGATCAGGTGCGGCAGTGCGGCGGTGCGGCAGTGCGGCCGGTTTGTCATGGGGCAGCGCGGCCGTTGACTGCCCCTCTGCCGCTCCGCCGCGCTGCCGCACCGCCCTGATGTACTCCCACAACCCCTCTTTCCCCCCTTCCCTCCCGAACCCGGATTCGCGATACCCCCCGAACCCGCTCGCCGCGTCGAACAGGTTGGTACAGTTGACCCACACGGTGCCGGCCTTGAGCTGCGGCGCGACATCGAGGGCGGTATTGAGGTTCTCGCTCCAGACGCTGGCCGCCAGGCCGTAGCG
>DATECI010000275.1:0-3758 GCA_035286985.1 Gemmatimonadales bacterium | reverse complement strand
GACGCGTTCGCGTTCACCAACTTACTCACCCCGCGCGATCTTTCCCGCTGCGCGGTGGGGCAGGGCAAATACGTCGCGATCACCGCCGAGGACGGCGGGATCATCAACGACCCGGTGCTGCTCCGGCTGGGCGAGAATCATTTCTGGCTGGCGCTGGCCGACAGCGACGTCCTGTTGTGGGCGCGCGGGGTGGCCCTCAAGGCCGGGCTCCGGGTCACCATTACCGAGCCGGATGTTTCGCCGGTCCAGGTCCAGGGCCCCAAGGCCAAGGAAGTGGTTGGCTCGCTCTTCGGCGACGCGCCGCTCGCCCTCAAGTACTACTGGTTCCTGGAGACCTCGCTGGATGGGATCCCGGTGGTCGTGACCCGGACCGGGTGGTCGGCGGAAGTGGGCTACGAGATCTACCTCCGCGACGGGAGCCGGGGGGACGAGCTGTGGGAGCGGATCATGGAAGCAGGCAAGCCGCACCAGATCCGGCCGACCGGTCCCTCCGATATCCGGCGGATCGAGGGAGGCATTCTGAACTGGGGTGCCGACCTGACGCTGGACGACAACGTGTACCAGGCCGGCCTCGATTGGCTGGTGGACGAGGACAAGAGCGCGGACTACATCGGGAAGGACGCCCTGCGGCGGATCAAGGCGGCGGGGATCACCCGGAAGCTGGTCGGGGTGGAGATCGAAGGCGACCGGATCGAATTCAATGAGACCAAATGGCCGGTGCGGCGAGGACCAGAGCAGGTCGGCCGGGTGACCTCGGCGATCTGGTCTCCCCGGCTCAAGAAGAACATCGGCTATGCCATGGTCCCGATCGGAGCCGCGGTCAACGGCACGCGCCTCGTGGCCGAGATTCCCGGGTCAGGAGAGCGGCAAGTAATGGTGGTACCCAAGCCGTTTGTGGATCCGAAGAAGGAGATACCGAAGAGTTAGGGACTAGAGGCTAGGGACTGGGGAAGGGGTTCTGCGGATCCAGCGGGACCCGAGGCCGTAGAGGACCAGTCCGAAGCTGCCTCCGAGGAGAGTGGGCCGGGGGCCCACGTAGATGTGCAGGGCGACGAAAGCGCTGGCGATGAGGAGGGTGATCGCCGTCATCGGGGCGCCGAACCGGGTGAATTGGCGAAAGGAGATGTGGGATCCGGCCCGGTCGGCCAGGCCGATCACGGTGACGTTGGCGGACGCCCCGATCGCGGAACCGTTCCCACCGAGGCAGGCGCCCAGGGCAAGGGCCCACCAGAGCACCTGGACATCCCCGGGCAACTCGGCCGTCAGCCGGGCCACCAGCGGAATCGCGACGGCCACGTAGGGGATGTTATCGATCAGCGCCGAGAGCACCCCGCTGACCCAGAGCACCAGGAGGGCGGCGAAGAGGAGGGTGCCGGCCTCGGAGAGTCCCATCCCGGCCCGTCCCGACTCGATCAGCGCGATGAGACTGCGGGCCACGGTATCGATCAGGCCGGTCGCGACCGCGGCACCCACTGCGATGAAGAGAAATGCGAAGAAGGCCAGGGTGGGCCATTCGATTTCCCGCTCGATGACGGTCAGAATTCCGTGCACCCGCTCGCTCGGCGACGCCCGGTTCTTCCTGAGGTACAGGACGTCCTGAACCACGAGAAGCGCCGCGGCCCCTATCGCGGCCGGCACCGCCGGAGGCATGTGGGTGGCCGTGTGGGTCAGGAACCCCAGAAAGACCAGGGCCGAGATGACGAGCCCCCACTTGAGGAGCAGGGGCTCGGTGATGGCCTGGGCCGGCGCATCGGGAGCCGGGCGAGCTTGCTGGAGCGGGCCCCGGTAGTACCACCGGCAGAACGCGGCGCAGGCTACCATCATCCAGAGCACCGGCATCGCCAGGTTCACGATGAAGGCGGTGAAAGAGAGGCCCGCGCCGGAGCCGATCAGAATGTTGGGGGGATCGCCGATCAGGGTCGCGGTTCCTCCGATATTGGACGCCACTACCATGGGGAGCAGTAGCGCGGCGGCCGGAATGGCCGCGGCGGCGGCCATGGTGGACGCCATCGGATACATGAACAGCACGGTGGTCACGTTGTCGGCAAAGGCCGACAGGATACCGGTGAACCAGACGACCCGCCCCTGCAGGGCGCGGGCGCGCCCCTTCGAGCTCTCCACGATCCGCTCCGCCATCCAGCCGAAGACCCCTGTGGTCTTGAGCACTCCGACGATCGCCATCATGGAGGCGAGCAGAAGCAGCACGTTCAGATCGAGGGCGCGATGCGCCGCTTCGAAGCTGATCAGGTGGTAGGGCGTGAGATAGGTGACCAGCCAGAGTACCGCCACCGCGGAGAAAATCACCAGCACCCGGTGGGCCTTTTCCAGGGTGAGCAGGACGAAGACGCCGACGATCGCCAGGGCGACGATGGCTTGGGAGATGGGGTCGGTGGTGGAGGGAATGGGGGAATGGTAAATGGTGAACAGTGAACAGTGAACAGTGAACAGTGAACAGTAAGGGGTGATCGGCCGGCGCCGGGGTGACCGGCCCTCCATTGCGGAGTATCTTAGACGCCACAGTCCCAACCCTAATGTTTCCGGACGAATCGAGATGCGCCTCTATCGCTTTCTAGCCCTGTTCCTGCTGGTCCCTGCGTCTTTGCCGGCCCAGCCGGAGCGTCCGTTCGGGACCCTGCGGGAACAGGCGGAGCTCCAGCAACGCTGGCTCAAGCAGCGAATGGACAGCGTCCTCCCGGAGCTGATGCGGAAATATGGGGTGGATATGTGGGTGATCCCGATGCGGGAGTACAACGAGGATCCGGTCTTTACCTCGCTGGTATCTCCCACCACGTTCGCCGCCCGGCGCCGGACGATTTACGTCTTCCATGACCGGGGCGGGGACCGAGGCATAGAGCGGCTCGCGCTGGGGGGGACGTCACAGGGCGGGATTTTCGAGGCGGTGCGAAGCACCAAACCGGTTGCTGGGCCGGCCGGTGTGGGCGGGCGCCAGGCCGAGCTTTGGGGTGACGAGCAATGGCAGGTGCTCAAGCGGGTCATCGCGGAGCGGAATCCGCGGGTCATCTCGATCAACACCTCGAGGACCTTCGCGTTTGCCGACGGTCTTTCGGCGGGAGAGCTCGAAGGCATGCGGGAAGCGCTTGGCCCCGAATGGACCAGCCGGTTCCGGCCCGCCGAAGGTCTGGCGGTGGATTTCATTGCGACCCGGCTGCCGGAGGAGGAAGCGTTCTACGGTAAGCTGAGCCGGCGGGTCTGGGACCTGATCGAGGAGATGTTCTCCGAGCGCACCATCGTTCCGGGGACCACCCGGACCAGCGACCTGGTGTGGTGGTGGCGCCAGCGCTTGAACGATCTGGGGCTCAGTACCTGGTTCCAGCCCTCCATCGAGGTGCAGCGGCGCGGCGCCACAGCGGAGGCTCTGGGGGCGGACCCGGTGATCGAGCGGGGAGACCTGTTGCACTGCGACGTGGGGATCACCGCGTTGCGGCTCAACACCGACACTCAGCACAACGCCTATGTCCTGCTGCCGGGAGAAACGGACGCTCCTGCCGGGTTACGGAAGGCGCTGGCGAACGCGAACCGGCTCCAGGACCTGCTGTTCGAAGAGATTCGCCCGGGGCGAACCGGGAACGAGGTCCTGGCGGCCACCCTGGCCGGGATGCGGGCCGAGCGGCTGGAGGGGACAGTCTACTCCCATCCGATCGGGACGCACGGGCATGGCGCGGGTCCGCTGGTCGGCCTGTGGGATTACCAGGAGGGGGTGCCAGGGCGGGGCGATCACCGGGTGATTCCGAACATGT
>DATECI010000274.1:0-8057 GCA_035286985.1 Gemmatimonadales bacterium | reverse complement strand
GGATTTGCGCGAGCGATGGACTAGGGGGTCAGGGGGAGCTGCCAGGTCCAGGTGGAGCCGGAACCCTCGACGATGAAGAGAAACAGGGGCCTGAATCCCGGAGGGAGGGGCCACGGGGTGGGGCCGAGCCAGGAGTGGAATTGGGTCGTGGCGCGGGGGGCGAGCTGGAAGGCGTCTCCTCCGCGTGCGGCAAGCACCGCCGGCTGAGCGGCGTGCAGGCGCACGGTAACCCGCGCCTGCCAGGAGGCGCGGCTCTCCGGGTCGGCAAAGCCGGGGGCGAGCACGAGGTTGACGGTCTCCCCGGCGGGGCGTGAGGGCAGCGCCACGGACATACGAGTCCGGGAGTAGTTGGCGGGCTCCTTTTCCAGGATGCGTCCGGTCTGGTCCACCGCGGCAAACCCGAAATCTGTGAAGTCGGGCCATTGGGCCGGTTCGAGCTCGAGGTCGGCGATGAGCTCTTCGGCCCACGACGGAACCGTGACGGCAACGGTCACATCCCTACTTCCCTGGGCGTCCACCTGGAAGGTCCGCTCCGCGCCGAGCATCCCGAACCGGAGGAGGCCGGAGGTCGCGGAGTCGGTCAGGACGCGCAGGGTAACGGCCATCGAATCCGGTGGGACCGGGGCGACCCGGAGACCGACCGGGCTATGGGCCACGGTGAACCGGGCGGTGACCGGCTGGTCGGGAGGCGCCACGGCCACCGCCTCGTAAAATCCGGCCCGGGCGTCTCTGCCATCCACGTCGTAAACGGCAGCAAGGGTGTCGGGGCCACCGGGGATTCCATTATCACCCAGGATCGGCTGGCCACCGGGCTGGTGCAGCGCGGCAATGAGCTGTTCGGAGCGTCCACCGGCTTCGACCCGGAGGAAGAAGGGCCGCCCGGAATCGGCCGCGAAGGTCACCCGATGTTGCCCTCCAGGGGGAATGCGGGGAGCGGCCCGGAACGGGCTGGCCTCCCGGGTTAACGGGACGATGACGGTGCTGACCAGCGAGAAGACGGTTCCGGCCACGCCTTCGGCGCGGGCTCGTACGGTACCGGTGTAGGTCCCGGGCTGGGCCGGCGACGTCTGCCGCACCGTGATGGCGGCGGTGGGCCGGTCAAACCGGATCGGGCCGGGCGCAGCGAGCCAGGGCGCGTCGCTCGAGAAGGCGAGGTTCATCGGGACGTCGCCGCGGCGGCGGGTTATGCGGAACGTCAGACTCGTGTCGGGGTTCCCGATCGCGAACGCCGCGGTGGCGCCGGGCCGGCCGGGGAGATCGACGTCGAACTCGGCCGCGGGGGCGGGACCCTCCAGGATCCCCCAGGCGGCCGTGACGTCCGGCAGCCCGGCTCCGGCGTCCACGGCGGTCTGGGCCGGGCTCGGACGGGCACTCCCCCTAAGCGCGCGGCGGAGGTCCTCGGCTGCCACCGAACGGCGCTGGTCGAGCGCGGCGGAGGCGAGAAGCGCCGCCAGACCCGCCACGTGGGGCGAGGCCATACTGGTCCCGGACTTGAATTCATCGCCCCGGTTCCAGAGGGGAACGGTGGAGTAGGCGGTCCCCGGGGCTACGACATCGGGTTTGTCGAGCTCACCGCCGCGGGAGCTGAAATAGAGCACCGGCTCAGCCCGGGCCGGCCCGGGCAGGAACGCGGCGGCCTGGATGCCGCCCACGGTAATGGCGCGCCGCGCGCTGCCCGGAAATCCCAGGGTCGAAAGGCCGGGACCATCGTTCCCGGCCGAGGTGACGAAGACCACGTGGGGATGGGCGGCGAGAATCGAATCCACGAGCCAGTCGAGCCGGGCGGCCCCCTCCCGCTCGTTACCAACCCCGAAGCTCATGTTGAGGACGAGGGGGAGCTTGCGGCTCGCGGCAAAACGAATGGCGTAGTCCATGGCCATGACGACGCTGCCGGTGGTCGTGATGCCGCCGAAGTCATTACGGGAGATCTTCAAACCGAGGAGCTGAGCGCCCGGCGCCACGCCATCGAAGCCGATCACCCCACCTATGCCCCGCCCCGCAGCGATCCCGGCGACGTGAGTGCCGTGGGCTTCGGTATCGAACACCAGGCGGACGGACGGGGGGGATGGGGCGGATGAGGCGGACGGGGCGCGGTCCGAGAAGTTCACCGCGATCGTGAGCGGGGTGGGCTCGCCGGGACGGTGCCAGCCGAAGGTCTCTCGGCCCTGGAGGTAGTCGCGCACCGGCCGCTCGTTGGCGAGGGAGCCGTCGCCATCGGTATCGGCAAAGAGGATCCAGCCGTCGCTGGCGCGGGCGACCACGACCATCAGGGAGTCGGTGTCGCGGCCGTTGTCGTTGACATCGGAGCTCGGGGGCTGACCCAGCGCCCGCTCCCGGAAGAATCCGGCATACCAAGGCCCGCCGGCGGTGCCGCGGACCCGGCGCATCCCGGCGAGGCGATGACCGGCGAGGGCGACGGTGTCTTGCCGAGGGGACGGCGTCACCACGGAGAGGAGTATGGTCCCCTCCCCCGAGAAATCGCGGAGGTCGAGAATCTTGGGCCGTCCGGTCGAGGTCGAACCCAGGCCGGCGACGCCGGCATCCACCCCACTATCGAGGATGCCGATCAGCACCCCGCGACCATCCCACTCGGGGTGGGCCGAGAGGAATTGAGGAATTCCGGTTGCGGCGAGCGGCATCCAGCCGCGGGTCCAAGCGAGGGCAGGAGGAGCGACCGGCTGGCGATCCGGACGAGGGGACTCGGCCGGGGCACCTTGCCCGAGCGCCGGTGCGGCACCGGCGGCCAGGAGGGCCAGGAGGAGGCCGGCTTGGCTGCCAGCGAAGGGGCTCAGGCGGAGCACCGGACGCATTACCGGGTTAGGACGCTTCCCACGGGGGCAAGACGAACGGGCCGAGGTGAGGGCCGCGATAGCGCCCCGTCACCCGCAGCAGGAACGCCAGCACGGCCCGGGTATCTTCGGGGGTCACGATCAGATCCACGTGGCCTCGGGCGGCGGCGTGGCAGGCATCGAGATCGCGCTCGAAATCGGCGCGCATCTGCTCGATGGCGGCAGCGGTTTCGAGGCCCGGGGATCGTCCTTCCTGCCTGGCTTTCTCGAGTTCGCGGCCGTGGACCGCCACAATGGCCGATTCGCCCTCCATCACGCCCATCCGCCCCGTGGGCCAGCTCAGGATGAAGTCGGGATCGAAGCCCTGGCCAGCCATCGCGTAGTAGCCGGCCCCGGAGGCGTGATTGATGGTGAGCACGAGCTTGGGCACCGGGGCGGCGGCCATCGCTTCGACGAACCGGGCCCCTGCGCGGATGATGCCGGAATGCTCGGCTTCGGGTCCTACCATGAATCCACTCACGTCCTGCACGAAAAGGAGAGGTACCCGCTCCCGACTCGCCGTCTCGATGAAGTAGGCGGCCTTTTCGGCGGATTCGGTATAGAGAATCCCCCCGAACCGGGGTCGCTCGCCGGCCTTTCCTTTGACGATGCCGCGCTGGTTGGCGAGCACCGCGACGGGGACTCCCTCGATCCGGCCATGCCCGCAGATCAACTCGCGTGCGAGCTCGGGCTGGAATTCGGTAAGCTCGCCGGCATCGAGCAGGCAGGCGAGGACTTGGTGCATGTCGTACGACATGCGGTGGTCAGTGGGGAGGAGATCGTAGAGCCGGGAGAACGGGGCGGATGGGGCGGACGAGGCGGACGAGGCGGACGAGGCGGCTGGAAGGAGGCCGATATAGTCGCGGATCTGCTTCAGACACTCGGCGTCGGTCCTGGCCCGGTAATGGGCTACGCCGCTGAT
Organism: Gemmatimonadales bacterium; assembly: GCA_035286985.1. GTDB lineage: Bacteria > Gemmatimonadota > Gemmatimonadetes > Gemmatimonadales > GWC2-71-9 > JABFSM01. The sequence continues at coordinate 4,307 of DATECI010000274.1, read as the reverse complement.
TGCGGTGTGGGTCACGGCTCCGCCCAGCGATTCGGCGTCCACCTTCTGTCCGGTCGCTCCGGCCACCAGGTTGGGCCCGCCGAGTCCCATGAAGCTGGTCCCTTCGACCATGAAGATCACGTCGGACAGCGCGGGAAGGTACGCGCCCCCCGCGACACAGCTTCCCATCACGGCCGCGATCTGGGGTACCTGCAGATAGCGGCGCATGATGACGTTGTAGTAGAAGAGCCGGGAGGCGCCGTACTGCCCCGGGAACACGCCGCCCTGATAGGGCAGATTGACGCCGGCGCTATCCACCAGGTACACGATGGGGATGCGCTGGCGCATGGCGATCTCCTGGGCCCGGAGCATCTTGGCGATGGTCTCCGGCCACCAGGCGCCTGCCTTGACGGTGGCGTCGTTGGCCACGACGACCACCTCCCTGCCGTGCACGACGCCGAGACCGGTGATAACGCCCGCTCCCGGCGCCTGGCCGTCATAGCGGTCGTAGGCCACCAGCAGTCCGATCTCGACCCACGGGGCGCCGCGATCGAGCAGCCCTGTCACCCGCTCGCGGGGAGGGAGCTTTCCCTGCTGCCGCATGCGTTCGGCCCGCTCCTTTCCGCCGCCTTCGCGGAGCCGGGCCGCAATTGCGAGGTATTCCGTGGTCAACTGGCGAAGCCGCTGGGGTGGAGCGGCCTTCGCGGGGCCGGGGGCACCGTCAGTGGTCAAGGTGCTCGGCCGTCCAGGACTTGATGTAGTCCACCAGGTCGGAGGTGGGAGTACCGGGGCCGAAGAGCCGGCCGATGCCCTGTTGCTGGAGCGCTTCGATGTCGCTCCGCGGAATGATCCCGCCGCCGGTGAGGAGGATGTCCTTGCGGCCCTGTTCATCGAGCAGGTCGCGGACCCGGGGGAAGAGCGTCATGTGGGCGCCGCTCAGGATGGAAAGACCCACCACGTCCACGTCTTCCTGAACCGCGGCGGTAGCGATCATCTCGGGGGTCTGGTGGAGCCCGGTGTAGATGACTTCCATGCCGGCATCGCGGAGCGCGGCGGCCACGACCTTGGCACCCCGGTCGTGGCCATCGAGGCCGGGCTTGGCGACGAGCACGCGAATGGGACGGGACATAGGGGCCAGGGACCTAGCAGAGCAGTTCCGGTGGACCGTTGACCGTTGAGGCTGTTCCGGTGATTCCTTTGCCGCTCATCTGAACCTCAGCAACGCCGCCATTCCGTTGATCGTTTCTGCCGCATCCGGCTCGAACACCACATCCAGGTCGAGCCGCTGGCGAAGGGCTTCTTCGATGGCGTCGTCGATCACATCCGGCACCGGGACTGCGTTGCCGAGGCCGCGGCAGTCGCGCGCGCTCAGGGTAAGCCGTCCGGTCGCGGCGCAGCGGAAGCCGGGGACGCTGGCATCGGCGCGCACCAGCAGGGTGCGCACCTGGCCCTTGCTCAGGGCATCGAGGGTCGGGGCAATGCCGTTCACAGCCCAGCCGGATCCCTGCCCCAGCAGCATTTCGGCAACCTGGTGCCGCTCCAACTTTTGCTCGAACGCCTCGCGGGTATCGAGCACCAGAGCATGGAGGGCGGAGAGCGTGGTGCCCTTGCGGTTGGCGCGAACGGTGCCCATCACCTTGCCGGCGAGATAGGGATGCAGGAACATCCGCAGCGATTCCGCCTCGTTGCCGACCGAGCCGAGCACCAGACCGCGGACCGGTTCCCTGCGATCCAGATCGAAGATCCGGTCGGCCACTTCGGCAAAGAGCAGCTCCCGGTCGTGGCGGAGCCGGGTGTGATACCGATACTCCCCCGCTCCCGGAGCGCCGTGCCGATCGAAATGATACCGGTGGCCCCGGGCGGTTGCGGCGGGAAAATGCTCCACTTCGTGGGCCTCGAAGGCGGTCACTTCGTAGAGGGTCGCCCCGCTCTTATCCACCAGGGCCGCGATCAGCCGGCCCACCTCATCCTCGACGGCGGCCAGCTCCCGCACCAGGGGAGTCCGGGCCACCAAAAGCCGGGAGCGATAGACCCGGGGCAACGGAATCACCTCGTACAGTCCGAGGGGCCGGGAGGCGAAGATGGCCAGGCCCTGAGTGGAGGGGAGCCCATCCGGCCGCCGCAGCATTTCTTGGAGGCGATGGAGGTCGGTGGTCACCTCTTCCATCTCGCTTCGCGTCAGTCCTTCCGCGGGAAGCGCCTCGGTCACGTCGCGGATCCGATTCTTGAGCTTGATGAGGAACTTGCCCCGGGTCCGATCCCGAGGCTCGAGCTTGAGGTAGCAGCTCACGATCCAGTGCTTGCCGGCTTGGAGCCGAACCAGCCGTTGGAGCTGCTTCCGAATCTCGCTCGGGGGCCGGGGGCCGTTGGCCCGGTCGCGGGGTCCGGGGCGGGATCGGGGGCGGGAGGGTACGATGGCCATATCAAAAGAATACCGGTTCGTGGTAGGCGCCATAAACGCGTTCCAGTACTTCGCGGATCTCGTAGAGGGTGCAGTAGGCCCGGGCACAATCGAGCATGGCAGGAATGATATTGCGGTCGGCGGCGGCGGCTTCCCGAAGCGCCTCGAGGCTGCGCTCGACCGGGCGGGCCTCTCGCTGGGCGCGAAGCAGGGCGAGCCGGGCCCGCTGGGTCTGGTCGGCCTCGGTGCCGATGCGGAGGATTTCGACCGGGGCCTCGTCCGCTTCGGTGAATTCGTTGACGCCGACGATCACCCGGGCGCCGCGGTCCACCTCATCCTGGAACCGGGCCGCGCTCAGCGCGATCTGGCGCTGGAACCAGCCCGACTCGATGGCCGGCACCACCCCGCCCTGGGTTTCGATCTCGCCAAAGAGGGCTTCGGCCTCGCGCTCCATCTGATCGGTCAACGCCTCGACGTAGTAGGACCCTCCCAGCGGATCGGCGACGCTAGGCACCCCGGTTTCGTAGGCCAGGATCTGCTGGGTCCGGAGCGCGACGCGAACCGATTCCTCGGTGGGGAGGGCCAGGGTTTCGTCAAGTGCGTTGGTGTGGAGCGACTGAGCCCCACCCAGCACGGCGGCCAACGCCTGGTAGGCCACCCGTACGATGTTGTTCTGGGGCTGCTGGGCGGTGAGGGTGACGCCGGCGGTCTGGCAGTGGAACCGCATCTTCCAGCTCCGCTCTTCCCGCGCACCATAGCGCTCGCGCAGGTGCCGGGCCCAGATCCGGCGGGCGGCGCGCATCTTGGCGATCTCCTCGAAGAAATCGTTATGCACGTCCCAGAAGAAGGAGAGCCGGGGCGCGAAGCGGCCGACCTCGAGGCCCCGGGCCAGCCCGTGCTCGACGTAGCTGAATCCGTTGGCTAGGGTAAAGGCGAGCTCCTGCACCGCGGTGGCGCCGGCCTCCCGGATGTGATAACCGGATATCGAGATGGTATTCCACTTGGGGGTGTGCTCGGCGGCCCACTCGAACAGGTCCACGATGATCTTGAGAGCCGGCTCGGGAGGGTAGATCCAGGCGTGCTGGGCCATGAACTCTTTGAGGATGTCGTTCTGAACCGTCCCCTGGAGCAGCCGGATGTCCACGCCCTGCCGCTCCGCCGCGGCCACGTAGAAGCAGAAGAGCATGGCGGCCGGGCCGTTGATGGTCATGGAGGTCGAGACCCGGTCGAGCGGGATTCCCTCGAACAGGTCTTCCATATCCCGGAGACTGGAGATCGCCACGCCGCACTTGCCGACCTCACCCTCAGCGCGGGGATGGTCGGAGTCGTAGCCCATCAGGGTAGGAAAATCGAAGGCCACCGAGAGGCCGGTCTGGCCCCGCTGGAGCAGGAACTTGTAGCGCTGGTTGGTATCCTGCGCGGTACCGAAGCCGGAGAACTGGCGCATGGTCCAGAGCCGGCCCCGGTACATATCGGGATGGATCCCGCGAGTGAACGGATACGAACCGGGCAGCTCGTCGGGACTTCCCAGCCGGTGGGCGAGCTGGGCCGGACCATAGACGGGCTGGACCTCGTTACCGGAGACCGAGGTGAAATTCGGTCGGGTCATACCCGGGCACCCTCCTTGAGGCCGGCCACGATCTCGCCCGCGAGCTGGTAAGGACTCAGACGACCGGCGACCACTTCGTCCAGACGATCGCGCAGCAGCTCCTCGGCCCGGGTGTCGTGCCAGACGTAGTGGTGCATGGTGCGGTCTACGACTTCGCGGGTACGGGCGGCAAAGCGCTTGCGGCGCCGTTCCTCGAGCCCGCCGTGCTCGGCCAGCCATTCGTAATGACGGTCGAGCGCTGCGGCAAGCTCGCCGACACCGGTGGCGGTGGTCGCGGTGGTGAGGAGGACGGGAGGGGTCCAGGCGGCCGGGCGGTCG
>DATECI010000273.1:0-7633 GCA_035286985.1 Gemmatimonadales bacterium | reverse complement strand
CATCCGGCTCAACCCCGAGGTCGTCGGCTCGGACCTTCGCGACCTGGATGGAGCCCTCGCGCGGCAGGACTGGGAGCGGGCGGTAGGTGGCTACCCGGGCCCCTTCCTCGACGGGTTCCACATCGCCGACGCGCCCGAGTTCGAGCGGTGGGCCGGGGAAAAGCGTTATGAGATCGCAGCGGCCGTCGCCGGAGCCTACGAGGCCCTGGCAAGAACGGCGGCCGCTCGAAGCGATCATCTCGCCGCGGCGGGATGGTGGCGGCGGAGGGTGGGGCTCGATTCCCTCGATGCCCGGCTCGCGCTCCGCTTGATGGAGAGTCTGGCGGCAGGCGGCGATCGCGCCGGGGCTATCCGCCACGCCGCGATCCACTCCGAACTGCTGCGCGGGGAACTCAATGCTCCGCCCGACCCGGCAGTGGAGAGGCTCGCCGCTTCGTTGAAGCGCGAGGCCGGGGGCGGAACCGCCGTCCTCCCCCCCGGTTCTCCCGGCCCGGCTGTACCGGTTGCCCCTTCCGTTTCGCTGCCGACCCAGCCTCCTCCAGCCCGAAGACGTAGCCATCGGTTTGTCGTCGGGTCAGCCATCGCCGTTCTGATTGTGGCTGCGGCACTGCTGGGCGGCCCAGGCTCCCCGGCTGTGTCAAGGCCGGTCGGTAAGGTGGTAATCGGGAGCTTCGAGGGGACGGATTCTTCCCTGGTGCTGGCGGTGCGGGAAGCCTTCCGGGCCGAATTGGCCCGCGAGGCAAGCCTTCACGTCGTCTCGGAATACCAGATCGCTGAAGCCCTCTGGCTGATGAAGCTGCCGGCCGGGACCCCGCTGCGCGGGCCGGTAGCGGAGGACGCGGCGGCGCGCCTGGGGGCGTCGTATGCGCTGACTGGAACGGCGACTCCGCTGGGTCTGGGGGTTCTCCTGGCGATCTACGTGGCCGACCCCTCCACCCGTACTACGATCCTCGCCATGAGTGCGCGGCCGGAACGCCGGGAAGACGTCATCGGCGAGGTGGGACGGCTGAGCCGGGCCGTGCGGGTTAGGCTCGGTGCGCTCCCCGTGGATACCTCCACCCGGTCGCTGCCGGCCGTTACCACTTCGTCACTGGGGGCACTCGAACAGTATGTCCTGGCCCGCCGGGCCCTGAGCCGAGGCGATCGGCTGACCGCCATCACGCTCGGTGAAGGCGCGCTGGCGCAGGACAGTCTGTTCGTGCTGGGGCACTATCTGGTGGGCGACCTGCTCTGGTTCACTGACCAGCAGGGTCATAGCGAGGCGCACCTGCGGCGGGCCCAGGCGCTTGCCGACCTGGCGCCGGTCCGGGAGCGGTTTCTGGTGCGGGCGCGCTATATGCAGCTCGTCGCCGACCGTCCCGACAGCGCGCTTTCCTATTACCTCCAGCTCCGCGCCGCCTATCCCGACGAAGTGCTCGCCTACGAGGGGATGGCCTGGACCCTCCGCGCCCTGGGAGAGCACCGTGCCGCCGCCGCCGTGGCCGACACCGCTCTCAGCTTGGGGGCCGGCGTGGTGCCCACGCTGAACAACCGGCTCTATGCCCTGATCAGCGTGGGGGACACGGCGGCAGCGCTGGCTGCGACCTCGGCGTTCGCGGAGGTCGCTCCGGGAGCCTATCGGGAGGCCCGGTATCTCACCGCCCTGCTGCGGCGTGACTGGTCTGGAGCCCTGGCGATAGTCGATCGCGAGCTCCTCGATTCGACCGTGGCAGGCAGCCGGGATTTCCCTTACCTCTACCGCCGCCACGCCCCGTTGCTGGCGCAGGGCCGCCTGGCCGAGGGGCGCAAGGTCATGGAGGAAATCCTCGCCCTGGTGCCCGCCCCGCAAAGCGCCTCCCGGGTCCTGATTCTCCAAGCCCTAGCCGAACAGGGCGAGGGGGATCGGCGCCTTGCCGCCCGGCTGGCTTGGCGAGCCAAGGCCCTGGTGGACGAGGCTGATCTCTCTGCGGCAGCGCTGGCCCGGCTCTACGAGCGGCTGGCGATCCTCGGGGCCTGGCTGGGCGATGCGGCGCTGATCGATTCGGTCCAGGTCGCAGTCGATCGCCGGGACGCCGGCCGAGGGCTCCGCAGCTTCGTCCTCGTGCGCGAAACCGTCGCGGGCGCCGCGTTGTTGTTAAAGGGAAGGAGCCCGGAAGCGGCCGGTCATCTCGCCGCTGCCCGGCGCGAGAATTTCTTCGGCCGCTCCATCAGCTCCCTGGGGATGTTGGAGGCGGATGCGCTCGCCCAAGGCGGTGCTCGGGTTCCTGCCGCCACGCTCTATCGGGCGATCGAGGGCTTCCACATTCCGGACACCGATTTTGAGGTCTGGCCGGTGCTCTCCCGTTTGGCGTCGCGGCGCCTGGCCTCACTCGGCGTTCCGGGATCTTAGAATCGCCGCGACGCCCGACACTCCGGGGCGGCGGCGCAGTATATTCCCCGAGCTCTTCCCCCCTGAAATGCCCCGACCTGGAGTCATCCTAATGGGACCCACTGGCCTCCGCTCCGCGATCCTGCTCACCTTTCTTGCCGGATCGCCCCTCGCCGCCCAACCGAGTACCACCGACACCAGGCTGCTGGCCCAGCCCGCGGTGAGCCCGAGCCACATCGCCTTCATGTACGCCGGGGACTTGTGGACCGCCCGGCTCGATGGAAGCGACGTCCAGCGGCTCACGACGGCCGATGGCGACGAGAGCAACGCGGTGTTTTCGCCTGATGGGAAGTGGATTGCCTTCGCGGGGAACTACGACGGCAATACCGACGCCTATGTGATGCCGGCTTCCGGCGGAGAGCCCCGGCGGCTGACCTGGCACCCAGGTAACGACATTCCCCAGGCCTTTGCGCCCGATGGCTCTCACCTCCTGTTCATCTCGAGCCGGGCCGACTTCTCCGGCCGCTATGGCCATCTGTGGACGGTGCCGGTCGGGGGTGGCCCGGAAACCAGGCTGCCCATCCCGAATGCGGCCCAGGCCAGCTATTCGCCCGACGGGCGCTCCATCGCCTACAACCCACTCAACCGCGCTTTCGAACAGTGGAAAGGCTATCGCGGCGGTACCGCGAGCCAGGTATGGATCATTGATACCCGTACCTGGGACGTCGAGAAGGTCCCTCAGCCGGCAGGCCGGTCGAATGACGTGGATCCGATGTGGCTGGAGTCGAACGTCCTCTGGTTCCGCTCCGACCGGGAGGGAGAGTTCAACCTCTACAAGTACGACCGGCGCTCGAAAGCGGTGACCCGGGTGACCAATCACACCGACTTCCCGATCCTCGCCGCGTCGGCCGGAGGAGGGAAGATCGGGTACGAGCAGGCGGGCAGGCTGCATCTGCTCGATCCCGCGACGGGCCAGTCCCGACGCCTTGCGATCGGGGTCGCGGCCGATCTTCGCGAGCCCCGGCCCCGATGGGTCAAGGGGCAGGACTTCGTCCGGAACGTTTCGATCTCGCCGTCCGGGGCCCGGGTCGCGTTCGAGATGCGGGGCGAAATCGTCACGGTGCCCGCCGAAAAGGGCGACGCCCGCAACCTCACCAATACGACGGGAACCCACGAGCGAGACCCGGCCTGGTCCCCCGACGGCCGGCAGGTGGCGTACGTCTCGGATCAGGGCGGAGAATACCGGGTCCACATTGCTCCCCAGGACCGGAAGGGCGAGCCCAGGGTGATCGAGGTCCACGATGCCGGTTTTCTTTTCGGCCTGGCGTGGTCGCCCGACGGGAAGCGGATCGCCTACCGCGATAATTCCCAGACGATCTGGGTGCTCGACGTCGCGACCGGCGAGTGCCGCAAGGTGGCCGCGAACCGGGTCTACACTCCCCTCATCGGGTTGACCTACTCCTGGTCTCCCGACTCGCGCTGGCTCGCCTATACGGTTCAGACCCAGCCGCTGGTGAGTACCCTCGCGCTCTACGACGTCCAGCAGGACAAGTCCACCTTCGTGACCGATGGGTTGAGCGAAGTCACCCAACCGGTCTTCGAGCGGAACGGCAAGTATCTCTACGTGCTCGCCTCGACCGACGCCGGTCCGGCGCTCGACTGGTTCGCCCTGAGCAACGCGGGGCTTCGCCGGACCCGGGCGATCTACGCCATCGCCCTCACCCGGGACGCGCCGAATCCGTTCGTTCGGGAAAGCGACGAAGAGAAGGGGATCGCCGCCAAGCCGGATTCGGCCAAGCCGATCGGAGGATCATCCGCCGCTCCAGCGGCTGGGACGGGCGGAGCCACCGGCAGCTCAGCGCCGCGGGGAGCATCACAATCCGCCGGCATGGTGGACTTTGCCGGCATTGCCCAACGCATCGTGGCATTCCCGGTCGCTCCCGCCGAGATCGAGCTGCTGGCCGTCGGCGAGGCCAGCCAGGTCTTCTACCTCCGGCGGGCCGACGGAAGAGGGACGATTCGCCGCTACGACATCACCAAGCGGAAGGACGACGTGGTCGTTCCGGAGGCGAACGGTTTCCAGTTGACCAATGACGGCAAGAAGATTCTCTACCGCACAACCGGCACCAACTGGTTCCTCCAGCCGGTCGCCACGTTCAAGGCGGGTGAAGGCCGGCTCGACCTCGCGACGGTGGATCTTCGAATCGACCCCCGGGCGGAATGGCCCCAGATCTTCGACGAAGCCTGGCGGATCAACCGCGATTACTTCTACGCCACCAATTATCACGGGGTGGACTGGGATGCCCAGCGGAAGAAGTACGCCGAGTTCCTCCCCCACGCCACCACCAGGGGCGACGTGGCGCGGGTGATCCGCTGGATGCTCTCCGAGTTGCGAGTGGGGCACAGCTATCAGAACCCGGGCCAGCGGCTGGGCCAACCACCCCGGGTCGGGGTCGGCCTCCTCGGCGCGGATTACGACGTGACGGGCGGCCGGTACCGCTTCGCCCGGATCTACGGCGGGCTCAACTGGAATCCTACCCTGCGGGCTCCCCTCACCGAGCCGGGAGTGGACGTCAGGGTGGGCGAGTATCTGCTCAAGGTGGAAGGGGTCGAGCTTCGCCCTCCCACCAACATCTACGATCCGTTTGAGAACACCGTCGGCAAGAGCGTGGAGATCACTGTGGGGCCCAACCCGGACGGCACCGGCTCCCGCACGGTCACCGTGGTCCCGATCGCGGCCGAGGGCGGGCTTCGGAACCGGGCCTGGATCGAGGGGAACATCCGCAAGGTGGATTCGGCGACGGGGGGGAGGGTGGCGTACGTCTACGTCCCGAACACCGGCGGCGCGGGTTATGAGTCGTTCAAGCGCTATTTCTATCCCCAGGCCCACAAGGACGCCATTATCGTGGATGAGCGCTTCAACGGCGGCGGCTCCCTGGCGGATTACTACATTGATATTCTCCAGCGCCCGGCGCTCAGTTGGTGGGCCATGCGGTATGGGGAAGATTTGAAGACGCCGACCGCCTCGATCCAGGGGCCCAAGGCGCTGCTCATCGACGAAACGGCCGGCTCGGGCGGCGACTACTTCCCCTGGATGTTCCGCCAGCTCAAGATTGGGCCGTTGATCGGACAACGGACCTGGGGCGGACTGGTGGGGATCCTGGGCTTCCCGGTCTTGATGGACGGGGGCAGCATTACCGCGCCCAACCTGGCCATCTGGGTTCCCGCTGGCGGCTTCATCGTCGAGAACGAAGGGGTGGCGCCCGACTTGGAAGTGGAACAGACCCCGAAGGAAGTGATCGCGGGGCGCGATCCCCAACTCGAGCGCGCGATCGCCTGGGTGACCGAGGAGTTAAGGAAGAACCCCCCGGTCAACCCCAAGCGGCCTCCGTTTCCGGACAAGACCAAGCGGCCCTGAGGATGCCGGCCCGCGCCTGGCCGCGGTGTACCGACCCTTCGACTGGGCGGCGCTTCGTGGCAAGGGGCGCGAGGCACCCAGGGCCATGGGGGAGTACTTGCCCCCGAAGGCCGGGACCGCCTGATCATCGGGCAGGTAGCCGGGCTGCCGATTACTTTTCTCACACTTCCGGCCAGCTCGGTTTCCAACCAGAGGCGCGGGTGACCGCCCCAGAACCGTGGAGATCCTTATGCCTGGTCCTAGCGTCGTGGAGCTGATTTCCCAGATCAATTACGCGGTCGAGACCATTGAAGTCGGTTTTCGGAACGGGACCGTGAAGACCGCTGACATCACCGATCTCAAAGGAACGATCGACGATGCCCGGCTTCGGCTCTGGGCTCTGATGAACCGGCCGGTGGAAGACGACAGCCTGGCGTTCGAGGAACGCTTCCGGATGCGGCGAGCCCGGGAAATCTGCGGACGGTTGGCGTCCGATCTTGGGGCTGGCCGGGTCAACCCGCGACATCCGGAATTTACCGAGCTCCGGGAAATCAGTCGTGCCCTGGCCCACGCCATCGCCGTCGCGGGCGCACCGGGCGCCGCCTAGGCCGGACTAGAGCCGGGGTGGTGCTTCCAGTCCCGCGATGCTTCCGGCAAAGCGGTCGGCCAGCTCCGCACCGAACCGATCGACTCCCTCCCAGTCGGTGAAATCCCAATCCCGCGAGGTATCCGTGGGCCGCCCCGTCCTGGCGCTGACGGCTCGTATGATCATCCGGACCGGCCAGCGGTAGCAGGTGTACTTGATGGCGCCAGCCATCGACCTCGAAGCGCTGGGAGCCCAGCCGGTCTCTGCGATGAACCGCTCGAGGTATTTCCGGGCTTCGTTCTCCCCCTTCGGCCAGGAACCCGCCAGGGCCCCGCACACCGACACGAAAGCACTGGGTGCGTGGTTGAGGCGCGTGGCGTGGCGCCGGGCAAAGCCCCGCAAATAGTGCTGGTGGCGGCCGAAATGCACCGATCCCGCCAACACGAAGGCATCGAATTCTTCCAGGGAATAGTCGAAAGGCAGATGATCGCCCTGCCAGATGCTGACCTCGTGACCGAACCACCCGAGCGCCTTGCCGAGCCGCTCTACAATGGCCTTGGTTTGACCGTGGGCCGTGCCGTACACTGCCAGAATCTTGGCCATGGATTCCTCCCGTTGGAGCGAAGATGGCCTTCGCACCGCGAAGAAATCATGAAGTACGGCTGAGACTTTCTAACGACCCAACCCCCCTTCCGGCCTACGGGTATCTTTCCCTTATCTTCGTCCCTTTTGCCTCCGGGTTCCATCCATGAGAGTCCTTCGCTCGCTTGGCCTCCTGTCGCTCGTTGCAGCACCGCTTTCCCTCGCCGCGCAGGCCCCCACCGCCAAGCGCCCCCTGACCCAGGCCGACTGGGATCACTGGCGCTCCATCACAGGCCCCGTGCTTTCCAGCGATGGCCGCTGGGCGGCTTACACCCTGGTGCCTCAGGTTGGCGACGGCGAGTTGATCGTGAGAGCCACCCAGGGGACCACCGAGTATCGAGTGCCCCGGGGGTACCTCGGCCGGCCCAACAACATTCCGGGCGGGCTTCGGCCTCCAGCGGGGGCGAATCCTGAAGTCGAGCCGGCCGGTCCGACGGCCTCGCCAGCTCAGTTTTCGGCCGACAGCCGGTTCGTAGTTGTCACCGTTCAGCCGAATCAGAAAGAGGTCGAGCGGATGGAAGCCGAGCGGGGACCCCGGGGGCGGGCCACTAGCAATCAAACCTCGCTGGCGATCCTGAGCCTTGCCGACGGCCAGGTCACGGTCATCCCCCGGGTTCGATCGTTTCGGCTTCCCCGCGACAATGGCGTGTGGCTTGCCTAC
>DATECI010000272.1:0-4485 GCA_035286985.1 Gemmatimonadales bacterium | reverse complement strand
CATCGGCTCCATTTTGAGCAGGGGAGGGCCAGAGCCGAACCCCTACCGCTCGACCCCGCATTCGCCGCGGCGCTCGCTGGGCAAATCGTCGTGTGCTATACCGGGATCTCCCGGATCTCCTCGCGGACCATCGAGCGGGTTATGGCCGCGTACACCCGCGCCGATCCCCGCGTGGTGAGCGCCCTGCGCGCCCTGGCGGACGTCGCCGATCGCATGGCGGACGCCCTGATGGCCTCCGATCTGGCCCGGGTGGGCGAACTCCTCACCGAGAATTGGAGCCACCAGTTGCGGCTGGATCCGGGCATGCGAACCGAACCGATGGCCCGGCTCGAGACCGCAATGGGTCGGGCTGGAGTGCTCGGACGAAAGGCCGCCGGGGCGGGTGCCGGAGGATCGATGTTCTTCCTGGTCCGCGACCCCGCGGCAGCCACGGCAGCCGCTCAGGAGGCCGGAGCCCGGGTGCTGCGGAGCGCCTGGGCCGCCTGCGGGGTGAGGCTCGAGTCGCCGTGAAGGTGGCCGGCTTCACCTCGACCGGCAGCAAGCGGCCGGCAGCCCTCTTCGGCGATGAGACGTTCCCCGAGGGCGTGCCCCTCCGTATGAGGCAGAGCGCCGGATGCCGGGCCTGGGATGAAGACGGCCGCGAGTTTCTCGATTTCATCATGGCGCTTGGCGCGGTCGCGCTGGGCTACGGGCATCCCGATGTCACCCGGGCCGCGGTGGAGGCCGCCGAGCGGGGCGGGATCGGCCCTCTCGCCCCAGTGGAAGAAGAGCAACTCGCCGCCGAGCTGGGCGCGATCATGCCGGGGCTCGAGCAGGTCCGGTTTCTCAAGACCGGGGCGGAAGCAGTGGCGGCCGCAGTGCGTCTGGCCCGGGTCGCGACTGGTCGCGATCGGGTGCTCGGTTGCGGCTATCACGGCTGGCTCGACTGGTGCAGCCGCGGCCCCGGGGTACCCGCCGCAGTCCAGGTCCTCTACCGTGAGCTCCCGTTTAACGATCCCGACCGGACCATCGCCCTGATTCGGGAAATCGGGGATGCGCTGGCCTGCGTCGTCGTCGAACCGGTGGTGGATGCAGAGCCGGATCGGAACTGGCTCTCTGCCATTCGCGAGGAGACCCGCCGCCTCGGAGCCGTGCTGGTCTTCGACGAAATCAAGACCGGCTTCCGGGTTGCCCTGGGCGGAGCGGCGGCGCGGTGGGGTGGCGAGCCGGACCTCGTGGTCCTCGGGAAAGCGCTGGCCAACGGATATCCGCTGGCGGCGGTCGGAGGCCGGAGCGAGCTCATGCAAAGGGTCGGGGAAACCTGGATCTCCTCGACCCTGGCGACCGAGTTCATTGCGTTCGCCGCGGCCCGCGCGACCCTGCGAGTGGTACGGGAGCAGAATCTCCCCCTCCGGCTCGCTGAGACTGGCGGCCGGCTCTATGACGGACTCTCCCGATTGGCCGGACGGTTTCCCGCCCGGATGGCCGGGGTAGGCGGAATTCCTGAGATGTGCTATCTCCGGTTCGCCGATGCCGAGTTCGGTGCGAGGGTGGCGCGGGAGTGCGCCTGCCGCGGGCTCCTGTTCAAGCGATCCCCCTACAACTTCGTGTCGCTGGCCCATCGGGGCTCCGACGTCGACCAAGCCCTGGCCACTCTGGAGGAGGTCCTGGGCACTCTTCCTGTGCCGTCCGACCGCCGGACCGCCCGACCGCCCCATGCTGATTGACGTCCACGCCCACTTCCACCACCCCAGCGGCTCCCGCGCCGACTGGGCCGAGCGCAATGCCAGCCGGCTTCGCGCCGGGGAGCGGATCGGGATCACCTGCCACGTGGCTTCGATTCTGGGAACCTGGGGTCGGACCTCGCCGACCTACTTCCCTTCCCCCACCGATCTCATCAGCGGCAACGATGCCCTGCTCGAGCTGCAGGAGCAGCATCGGGGAGTGATTCGGGGACTGGCCTGCGTCAATCCGAACTACCCCGAGCCCGCGGTGGAGGAGATCGAGCGGTGCCTGTCCAGGGGCATGGTCGGCATCAAGCTGGCCGCGAGCCGACTCGCCGATGACCCGCTGCTGGACCCGATCTGCGAGACCGCGCGCCGGCACGGGATCCCCGTCCTCCACCACATCTGGCAGCACCGCCGGCGCGACTGGCCGGGCCAGGAGGCCTCCGATGCCGTGGAGCTCGGCGCCCTCGCGCGGCGGCATCCGGAGGTCAACTTCATCCTGGCTCACATCGGCGGCGGCGGCGACTGGCTGCATTCCCTGCACGCGGCGGGGCCGATTCCCAATATCTATCTCGATCTTTCCGGCAGCGGCGTCGATGGCGGGATGCTGGAGGCCTGCCTGGAGGCGGTGGGACCCGGACGCCTGCTCTGGGGATCCGACCTCACTATGGATACCGGCTGGGCCAAGCTGCGGTACCTCGAGCGCCTGTTGCCCGCGGACGAGGTGGAGGCGGTCCGCTGGCGTAACGCTGCGGGCATCTTGCCGTCGAACTTGCTGCCTTTCTAGCGAATAGCCTCCCATGCGAATAGACGTCAACTCGTTTCTGGGCCAGTACCCGTTCCGCCGGGTTACCGGCGGATCACCTCGAGATCTCCTTGCGGCCATGGATCGCGTCGGCATCGACCAGGCCCTGGTCTCGAACCTCGCCGCGATGTTCTGGAAGGACCCGACCGAAGGGAATGCGGTGCTCTATCAATGGGCCGGACAGGAGCCCCGGTTTCGTCCGGTGCCGGCAGTCCATCCCGAATTGCCGAACTGGGAATCCGTGCTCCTGGAGGCCCAGGATCGTGGGGCCCCGTGCGTCCGAGCCGATCCCGCCTGCTACGGACTCGATCCGGAAGGCAGCGAGATGCGGGCCCTGGTGGCCGCCTGCGGCAGCGCGGGAATCCCGCTGCTTCTCTCGGTACGGCTGGAGGACGGGAGGCAACGGCATCCCAACGACCGTGCTCCCGAGCTCGCACCGGCCGCAGTGCGCGCCCTCATCCGGTCCACCGGTCGCATCCGGCTCATCGTGACCCACGCCGACCGCGATTTCATCGAACAGGTCCACTTCGGCTCCACCCCGAGCGAGGCCAACCGGATCCTCTGGGATATCTGCTGGATCTGGGGACCGCCGGAAGACCATCTGGCGCTGCTCTTGCAAACCATCGGTGTATCGCGCTTCACCTTCGGAACCGGAATGCCCCTTCGGATTCCCGAAGCCAGCGTTGCCAAGCTGGATCTGGCCGATCTGGGCCCGGACCAGAGGCGGAAAGTCGAAGCGGAAAACCTGGCCGCGTTCCTCGCGTAACCCGAGGCCCGGCCCAACCACCCAAGGATCGCCGAGTCAGCACAGCCAGGAATCCAACCGTTCCCGTACGAACTCATCGTCCGTCAGATGGGGATACGACCGGCATACTCGGTTGATCTCGTGCTCCTGTCCCGGAGACAGCTCCTCCTTCGGATCGAGGCACCACCGCCCCCGTAGCAGCCCTTGCCGTCGCAGGATTTCGTGAACCCCCGGGAGGCATCCCGCGAAGCCGTGGGCGGCGTCGAAGATGGCGCCGTTTGCGTCGGTGATCTGCGCCGCCAGGCCCAGCAGCCCGGCCGGAGCCCGGCCGCCGAGCCGATTGCCCCGGACCAGGTGGTGGGTGCGTTCGAGCAGGTCCACGGCCTTACTGGTCCAGAACGCCCAGTGCCCGAGGAGCCCCCCCACAATCCTGACCCGGGTCGCTCGGTTGACCCCCGGGCCGAGCGCAGGAAAGACGGTCAGGAGGTCCACCAGAATACTGTCGTCGTTGCCGGTGTAGAGGGCGATCTGACGCTGCCGTCCCGAATCGGCGACCGCGCGCACCACGTCCCAGGTATCGTAGCGGTTGAACGGGGCGATCTTGATCGCCACCACGCTCGGGAGCTCGATAAACCGGCGCCAGAATGAGTAAGCCAGCTTCCGACCGCCCACCGCCCGCTGGAGATAGAAGCCCATGAGCGGGATCTCCTCTCCCACGGCCCGCGCGTGCCGGATCAGCTCGGCGTCCGACGCCCGCCCGAGCGCTCCCAGCCCAAGCAGCCCGAGGTGATAGCCCAGCTCGCGCGCCGCTCGAGCCTCGGCTGCCGCCCGACGGGTCGGGCCGATGACCCCCGCCACCCGCACGATGCGGCGTTCCGGATGGCGCCCCTCCCATTCCGCAACCGTGTCGGCCGCCAGCGCGAGCACCGGCCGGTACAAACCGTGCTTGCGCTCCCGGATGGCGAATTGGGTCGTGTGCACCCCGACCGCAACGCCCCCGGCCCCGGCGTCGAGATAGTAGCGGGTTAGGGCGCGTTGCCGCCGCTCGTCGAGCTTCCGCGCGGGAGTAAGTGCCAGGGGATGGGCCGGGATGACCACCCCGCGCCGCAGGGTCTGACGCCAGGACGTCCGAGGCCCCCCGCCGGTGGGGAGGTGGAGCGGCCGGTTGACGGTTGACCGTTGACCGTTCACGCTGTTAGAAGCGCCTCTCCCGTTCCTCGAAATGGGTC
>DATECI010000271.1:0-3207 GCA_035286985.1 Gemmatimonadales bacterium | reverse complement strand
GGTTCGCCCGGCTCTCGGGGCAGAGCGTCGGGGTCATCGGCAACCAGCCCGCGGTGCTGGCGGGAGTGCTCGACATCAACGCGTCGGTCAAGGCGGCCCGGTTCATCCGGTTCTGCGATGCCTTCAATATCCCCCTCGTCACCTTCGTGGACGTGCCCGGCTTCCTGCCCGGGGTAGGGCAGGAGCACGGTGGGATCATCCGGCAGGGCGCCAAACTGCTCTACGCCTATTGCGAGGCGACCGTGCCCAAGATGACGGTCATCACCCGCAAGGCGTACGGTGGGGCCTACGACGTCATGAGCTCCAAGCATATCCGCGGGGATGTGAATCTCGCCTGGCCTTCTGCGGAGATCGCGGTGATGGGCCCCAAGGGGGCGGTGGAGATCCTCTTCAAGGACGAGATTGCCCGCGCGGTAGACCCGGAAGCGGAGGCGCAGCGGCGAGCGGACGAATACACCGCGACGTTCGCGAATCCGTATCGGGCGGCGGCCCGAGGCTTCATCGACGACGTGATTGATCCTCGGGATACCAGGCCCCGCCTGATCGATGCGCTCCGGATGCTCCGCACCAAGCGGGACGCGAATCCAAAGAAGAAGCACGGGAACATCCCCTTGTAGGGGGCAGGGGCAGGAGGCAAAGGCGTTAACTTTCCCCTCCAATGGAATCCCATCCGGCGCGCTCGGTGGTGCGGGTCGAGTACCCGGAGTGGCTCGCCTCCGTGGTGGACTGGGATCGCCCGTACCAGACCGACCAGGAGCGGATGGGCTTGGCGATCGCGCTGGCGCGCGCGAACGTGGAACGAGAGACCGGGGGACCGTTCGGCGCGGCGATTTTCGAGGCGCCCAGCGGGGGGCGGCTGGGGCGGCTGGTGTCGGTCGGGATGAACTCCGTGGTGAGGCTCCGCAACTCGACCCTGCACGCGGAGATGGTGGCGTTCATGATGGCCCAGCAGCGGCTGGGCTCGTTCACGCTCAAGGGACCCGATCTCCCCGAGCACGAGCTGTTCACCTCGTGCGAGCCGTGCGCGATGTGCCTGGGAGCGACGCTGTGGAGCGGGGTCCAGCGGGTGGTCTACGGGGCGGCGCGGGAGGATGCGACCCGGCTCCAGTTCGAAGAGGGCCCAGTCTTCCCGGAATCCTACCGCTATCTCGAGGAGCGGGGGCTCCGCATCGTACGCAACGTCCTTCGTGAGGAGGCCCGCGCCGTGCTGGATCTCTATCGCACCCGGGGCGGCCCGATCTACAACGGATGACGTCCAGCCGGGAACCCAGGGTTCCTGGCCGAGCCCCAGGCCACGCCCCGGATGTCGCAATGCTGGGTCGCGCCCTCGATACCTCCACCCACGCGGCACTCGGCACCATCCATGAGCGGGTTAGAGAGTGGCCGGGTGGCGGATCACGTCACGGCTTCTCCACCGGCTTCGGCAACGGAGGATAGATCCCCTCCTCGGCGAGCCGTAGGTAGAACGGCTTGAGCCGGGCGAGGTAACCGTTGACCTCGTCGATGGTCTGGGGCACTTCGGTCCTGAGCTCGGCCCACTGGGCCAGATCGGTTTCGGTGGGCGGCAAGGTGGCGCCCCCGACGCTGCCCAGCAGGTTCCCCAGTTTGAAGGTGATCACCTTGCGGAATTCGGAGAAATCGAACGGCTCGTCCTCCTCCCGGATGAAGAACTTCTTCCGGAGCGGGGCGAGGTCCTTCACCAGGCTGTCGTAGACGGCCCGGATCGGCGCCGGCACGGCGGTGCTATCCGACAGGGCAGTCTTCATCTGATTGAGCTGCTGGTTCGCGGTGCGGACCGCGTTGCCCGCCTCGGCGAGCCGAGCCTGAAGCCGCTGGCCCTCCTTGAGCAGCTCGAAACGCCGCTGGCGGTCCTGATCGGTGATCTTGAGGTCAGGATCGCCCCGGATCGTGAGGGGCGCAGTGGCGGCCGGCTTGCCGTTCACAACCAGGGTGACCCGGAATTCGCCGGGGAGGACCAGCGGGCCGGGGGTGCCGGTGGAATCGCCGCCCCCGCCGAAGAAGAAACCGCCAGTTGGCGGAGGCGCTCCCTTGGGCGCGGGAATCGGCTCGATCCTTTGGTCCCACACCACCGTATTCAGGCCGGCCGCGAGCCCATCCTTCATCGGGGAACCCTTGAGCTCGCGCACCGGGTTTCCAGCGGCATCGACGATCGTGATTCGGGCGGAATCGGCCCTGGTCTTGAGGGAGTAGGTCATCACGGCGCCGAACCGGGGATTGTCTCCGAAGAACTGCATGTCGCCCTGACTGCCGTAGTACTTCAACCCGCTGCGAGCCCGCTGGTAGACGGGGGGCATCGGGTGGAGCCAGGCCTCGGCGGCCTGAGCCTTCACGGCCTCCTGGAACGGACTTAATTCATCGAGCACCCAGACCCCGCGGCCGTGGGTCGCGAGCAGCATCGCGTTGTCGCGGGGATGGAGGGTGATCTCGTAGAGCGGGACGGTGGGCAGGTTGGCCCTGACCCGGGTCCAGGTCCTGCCGCGATCGAGGGTCACCCATAACCCGGTCTCGGTGCCGAGGTAGAGCACCTCGGGGTTCTTGAGATCTTCGGTGATGGTGCGGGCCACTTCGCCGCGGGGGAGATTGCCGGCGATCGATTTCCAGGACGCCCCGTAGTCGGGGCTCAGGTAGACATAGGTGCCGTAGTCGCCGGTGCGGTGGGCGTCGAAGGTGGCATACACCGTGCCGTCGTCCAATTTCGAGGGCTCGACCCGGGAGACGTAGGCCCACTTCGGGGCGCCTGGAATCCTGGCGGTGAGGTTGGACCAGGTGGCGCCGCCGTCGCGGGTTACGTTGAGCTGGCCGTCGTCCGAGCCGGTGTAGATCAAGCCGGCCTTCCTGCGCGACTCCGCGATCGTGAAGAGCGAGCCGTAGTCCTGTACCCCGTCGTTCCTGGCGAGCTTTACGTCCTTGAGCTTGACCCCCATGAGCTCGAGGGAATCCCGGTCCACCCCAGTGGTGAGATCGGGGCTGATCACTTTCCAGGAATGCCCCCGGTCGGTGGACTTGAAGAGGAAGTTGCCGCCCAGGTAGATGGTGGCCGGATCATGGGGAGAGAAGAGGAATGGGGTGTCCCAGTTCCAGCGGTAGGCTTTGGCGTTGGTCGGCGCGGCCGGCTGGATGCCCTTCAGCTCCCCGGTCACCTTATCGATCCGGTTGAGGTAACCCTCCTGCGACTCGGTGTAGACG
>DATECI010000270.1:0-2842 GCA_035286985.1 Gemmatimonadales bacterium | reverse complement strand
GGGGGGGGGGGGGGTGCCCGACGCCTGGACCGCTTATCTTTTTCGGTGCGACATTTCCGACCCGGGAGGCTGAACTTGAGCTGGATCGTCCGCGTTCGCTCGAAGCAATCCAACACCAAGGGGTGGCAGGCCCGGATCCCTTTCGGGAAGGTCAACCCCGACACCAAGAGCCGTCGCTTCAAGAGCAAGCTCTTTTCCGATGCGGTCCATGGTGGATCGAAGAAGGCCCGGCGTGCCGCGGAGCGGTGGCTCCGCACTGCTGCGACAACCGGGAAGAAGAAAGCCAAGCGCTAGGCCGCTACCGGAACTCCTCCAGCAGCGACTGTAGCTCGAGGTTGCCGGGGCATAGCTCGTGGTACGGCAGCTCGCTCAAGGGCGTGGCCACCGTCCCGTTGATGCCGTGCATGTCCGGGGCGCCCTTTTCCAGGTACAGCAATCCCGTGACCACTTCCCCCTGGTCCTGGCGCTTCCGCAGGTAGGTATAGGCGCCTTCCCGATCGGTGGGATCGTACTGCTCGTCCACTTTCCGGAACCGCACCACACTCCCATCGTGCATCGCGATGTCCATCGTCCCTCCCACGTCTCCATCCGGAGGGGCGCTGATCTCCGTGCGGATCGGGACGAAATCCACCGGAGCCACGTCCCGGTAGTGCTCCCGGGTAAACCGGTAGCTCTTGGTGGACCCCTCGTGGTCGTTGAAGGTGACGCAGGGCGAGATCACGTCCACGAAGGCGAACCCTTCGTGGCGTAACCCGGCCTTGAGGATCGGCACCAACTGGGCTTTGTCACCGGAAAAACTCCGGGCCACGAACGTGGCGCCGAGAGTGAGCGCCAGGAGCACCGGATCGATGGGCCGCTGCGCGTTCAGTTCGCCTCGCTTCGACTTCGAACCGACGTCGGCCGAGGCAGAGAACTGGCCCTTGGTCAGGCCGTAGACCCCGTTGTTCTCCAGCACGTAGAGCAGATTCACGTTCCGCCGGATCGCGTGGCAGAAATGGCCCAGCCCGATCGAAAGGGAGTCGCCGTCGCCCGAGATGCCGATGGCCAGGAGCTCCCGGTTGGCTGCGGCCGCCCCGGTGGCCACCGCAGGCATCCGGCCATGCACGGCATTGAAACCATGGGATTGGCGCAGGAAATACGCCGTGGTCTTGGAGGAGCAGCCGATCCCGCTGAACTTGATGGCGCGGTGCGGGGGGAGATCGAGCTCGAAGAACACCTGCACCAGCGCGGCGGTGATCGAGTCGTGCCCGCAGCCGGCGCACAGCGTCGACATCGCCCCCTCGTAGTCGCGGCGGGTGAGCCCCAGCGCGTTGCGAGGCAGGGCGGGATGGCGAACCGGAGGCTTGGGTATCGAGCTCATACCGACACCTCCGCCAGGCGAGCCGCCACCGCCTGCACGACCCGTTCGGCAGTCATGGGCAACCCGCCGTATTCGAGCACCGGAATCATCCGGTCCCGCACCACCCCGGTTTCCCCGGCCAGCAAGTTGCGCAGCTGAGCGTCCCGGTTCTGCTCCGCCACGAAGCAGCGCTCGTGCGCTTCCAGGAATTCGCCGACCGCGCGCCCGAACGGGAAGCCCCGGACCCGCATGTAGTCGAGTACGATCCCCTGTTCCCGGAGCCGATCCACCGCTTCGAGCACCGCCGCGTGGCAGCCACCGATCGACACGATGCCCAGCTCGGCACCCTGCTGGCTTCGAATCTCCGGCCCGGGCAGCGCTTCCGCCGCGGCAGCGAGCTTCCGCGCCAGCCGGTCCATGACTTCCTGGTAGGCGGCCCCGTCTTCGGTGTAAGCCCCGAACTTGTCGTGGCCCGACCCCCGAACGAAATAGGCCCCCTTCGGGTCCGCCCCGGGAATCGTTCGCGGGGCGATGCTGTCCCCGTCCCGGTCCAGGTAGCGGTAGAACTGCCCGAGCTGGGCCAGCTCTTCCTTGCCCAGCACCTTGCCCCGGTCCGGCCGGTAGGCGTCGTCCCACTGCAAGCGAGGACACATCCAGTCGTTCATCCCGATATCGAGATCCGACGCCACGAAAACCGGAGTCTGGAAGCGGTCGGCGAGGTCGAACGCCTGAACCGCCATGGTGAAACACTCCTCCGGGTTCGCCGGGAAGAGCACGATGTGCTTGGTGTCGCCATGAGAGGCGTAGGCCAGCGAGAGCAGGTCGGCCTGCTGAGTACGGGTCGGCATCCCGGTCGACGGACCGGCCCGCTGCACGTCGAAGAAGACCGAGGGGACCTCGGTGTAGTAGGCCAGGCCGATGAACTCCTGCATCAAGGAGATGCCGGGACCCGAAGTGGGGGTAAAGGCCCGGGCGCCGGCCCAGCTCGCGCCGATCACGATACCGGCCGCAGCCAGCTCGTCCTCCGCTTGAACGATGCAAAACCTCTTCGCGCCGGTCTCCCGGTCCACCCGGTAGCGCTCGCACAACCCCTTGAAGGCCTCCATTAGCGAGGTCGCGGGAGTGATCGGATACCAGGCGCCTACCGTCGCGCCGGCGTAGAGGCATCCCAGCGCCGCCGCCGTGTTGCCGTCGATCAGGATGTGATTCGAGGTCGCGTCCATCCGCTCCAGCCGGAAGGGAAGCGGGCACCGGAAGTGCTGCTTCGCATAATCGTTGCCGAGCCGGAGGGCGCGGAAGTTGGCGTCGAGCAGCTTGGGCTTGCGACCGAAGGTTTCCCGGAGTGCGGTTTCCATCACCTGGAGGTCGATGTCGACCAGCGCCGCCACCACCCCGGCGTAGGCAATGTTGCGGAGCAGGGTCCGCTCCCGGTCTCCCTGGAACGCCTCCAGGCAGAGCCGGCCCAGCGGGGCCCCCAGCACCATGATCCCCTCGCGCGCCAGC
>DATECI010000269.1:0-5435 GCA_035286985.1 Gemmatimonadales bacterium | reverse complement strand
GCTTCCGATCGCGACGTCGCCCTGAAGCCCGATCCGGCTCTCATCGTGGCGGACGAACCGCGCCACTCCGCGGAGCGCGCCGTTCTCCCGAAGCAGGCTCCAGGGAAGCTCGGGCCCGATCGGCTCGGGAAGCGGGACCCGAAGCTCGAGCCAGTCCTCTTGCCAGGAAGCCAGGCCCTGAAGCCGCCGGCCGTTCACCAGGTCGAAGGACCACCGCCCCGGTTGGTCAGGCCGAACCCGCTCGGTGCTGCGTTCGAGCGCTCCGGCCACCACCCGCTCCAAAGCCGCCCCTGTCATCGTCCCACCTCTGCTTCCACCGGTTCGGCCAGCGGCTTCCGCCACTTGAGCGGGCGTCGGTCAACCGGAAAGCGGTGCTGGTTTTCCCGGGCCCACGCGCAGGCGGCCGGGTTGAGCGCATCGTCCTCTCGCATCGTCACCTTCTGGTAGCTGATGATCTCGAAGACCTGATACAGGAGATCCACCAGCCAGGTTCCCGGGGCCAGCCGGCCCACGCAGATCACCGGCATGCGGTCGCTGATGTTCGGGTGGAACACCCGCCTGGGCCCGAGCCAGGTGAGCACTTCCCATGGCTCGGCCCGGCGGAGATAATCCGAGGGAAACCAGATTCCCACCTCGAAGCGGTTCGCTTCCGTCACCCGGCCGTTCGGCAGCCGGATCAGGCCGGTACAGCCGAACCGGGCGATATAGCGGCTGGGCGGAGAGCCCTCGAGCGGAATGAGCTCGAGCAGCTCGCTGGCCCCGGCGAGGGCCATCCCCTCCTCGTACTGCCGGGCCAGGAACGCCTGGTACACCTGGTCTCGGCTCATGGCGCCACCAGCTCGAAGTGCAGGGTCGTACCCGCGGCTTCCGCAGTCACGATCTCTCCGGGCCGGACCCCGAGCCGGGACAGCGGCCGGTCCCGTTCCTCGCGGGTTAGGGCACTTGCTTCGACCCGCTCGAGCAATCCGAATCCGTTCAGCCCGGTCCGGCCCCCGCAGCTCCGGCAGCGGAGATCCCCCCGGCTCAGCCGGCCGGAGAGCCGCAAAACTCGCTTGACCGCACCGCACCGCTCGCAGGACAGCCGCCGCACGATCCGCTGCCCTTCGACCGAGAACCCGAGGTCTCCATTAGCGCCGGCTCGCTGGCGCATGAGCTCGAGCATCGTGCCGAGGGAATCGCCGGGCCGCATCGCCAGGGAGTGGAGATCCCAGGGCGCGTGCTCGGCCAGCCGGCATTCGGGATTGCGCCGCGCGGCCGTGACGTAGTGGCGGTGGTGGGCCGCATCCACGACCAGTTCCGAGCCGGGCTGGAGGGCGGTGCCCTCCCCCCGCAGGAGCTTCCCGCATTCCAGCGCGAGCAGGCTCGCGGCCAGCGCTCCCAGGCTGGCCGGGGCGGCCGTCCGGGCCGGCGCCGCGGTGCCGTCGCAGGGATAGGACTGTTCCAGGGCCGCATAGTCCGCCGCGTCCCAGCGGCACTCGAGGCAGGGGAGGTCCTCCCCCGGCAGATAGCGGGTGACCCGGGCCAGGAGCCCGAGACCGAGGATCCCGCCGTCGAGCCAGGGAACCCCGAGCCGCCAGGCGGCCTGGTTGACCCGCTGGCGGGCCCGGCGGCTGTCGAGCCCGGTGAGGATCAGGTCGCCGCGCAGCATCCCGAACGGGATCGCTTCCACGTCCTCGGCATGCGCGGCAACCACGAGGTTCGGGTTGATCCGCCGGGCCCGGGCCGCCTGGACCGGGGCCTTCTTCCGGCCTGCCGCGCCCGGGGGCATCTCCTGATTGGGCTGGTTCCGGGATTCGTATACATCCCGATCCACCAGAGTCAGGCGACCGATCTCCGGCATCCGGGCCAGGTGGGGAACCAGATGGGAACCGATGTTCCCACCGGCCCCGACCACCACTACGTGTCGCGAGGGCTTGCTCACAGGTCCTCCGGGGTCCATTGGTAGCCGGTGTCGAAAGCGGTGGACTGGCCGCACATGGCACAGGTCTCCGCGTAGGTCCAACAGGGCAGCTCCTCCGAGCCGTGATGCCAGACCAGGCAGGAGGGACAGCGGACCGCTGCTGTTCCCGGCATTACCGCCTGGCGGCAGCGGGGGCAGTGCGCGCCCTGGCTCGTCTCGGGCAGCGGCTCGACCCGCGCCAGGCGCTCCGTGGAGAAAAAGAGCGGGCCAAGCCTGGGGATCCGGATCTCGTCCCGATCCAGCAGGGTCCGCACTCCAGCCAGAAGCGGCAGTCCGTTGACCAGGATGCCGCTGTCCCGATGGGCCACCAGATGCCACTCGGTTCGGCCGGCCGGGCCCGATTTGGCCAGTACTGCCCGACGGTCTTGCCGGGGCGGGATGTCGGCGAGCGCCAGCTCGTCCCGCTCCAGCGGGAGGACGAACCACTCGGGGGATTGTTCGATCCAGAGATGGGCCATTGTGGGCTATCGGCTATCGGCTATGGGGCTAGCGGCGACTCTTCCGTCGCCCCTCCGCCGTCCCTTCTGCCAATGCCGTGCCAAGGCCAGGGCGCGCCGATTCGGCCCCGCGAACCGCGCGGGTTAGGAGATTCGTCGTCGAGTTGGTAGGGTTAGGTCGGTCGAACGGGGTGAGTTCGCTGAGTTCTTCAGCCGCCGGCGGCTTCGAGGAGCTTGTCCACCTCCTTGAAAATCGTGGTGAGGGCCAGACTGAAGTCCTGCTCCAGTTCTTCCCGCCGAGCCCGGGCGGCGGCGGGATTGCTGCGCAGCGTCCCGGTCAGGCCGCCCAGCCGGTCCTTGACCCGTCGGACCAGGGCGAAGACGTGCTCGCCATGGAAGAGCAGGGGCCGGAGGCAGAGGAGCTCCAGCTCGTTGTGCCGGTGCTCCAGTACCGAGGCCATCGCATCGGCGGTCCCGTCCGGGAACGGTTGCTCGCCGCCCAGCGGGCGGATCGCCACCTGGGAGGCCCTCAGGACTTCGTCGGTGCGCCGGAGCTGGCGGAGGCAGTCCACTCGATGGAGCTCGAGCTCACCGACCGAAGGGGGACGGGCGCCCGCGATGCCCACCTGGCCCTCGAACTCGAAGACCGCGGCGAGATGGCGCGCTGTCAGCGCTTCCGAGCCGAACAGCGCGAACAGGCTCGACAGCACCATCCGGAGCTCCCGGGCATTGCCGGGCCAGCGGTACCGCCGGAGCTCGTGCAGGACCTCCTGGGACAGCTCGGCCCCGGCTTCGCGGGTTATGGTCTTCCAGAAGTGGGCCGCCAGGCTCGGAATGTCCTCCGGATGGTCCCGGAGCGCCGGAGTCCGGACCATGAAGGCCCGCAGCCGGTAGTACAGATCCTCCCGGAAATCCCCCGCCCCCAGCATGCCGAACAGGTCCCGGTTGGTCGCCGTGATGACCCGGGCGTCCACCTTGATCTCCCGCTCCGCGCCCACCGGCCGAATCTCCCCGTGTTCCAGGGCCCGGAAGATCTTGACCTGATGGTCGAGCGAGAGATCGGCGATCTCATCGAGAAAGAGGGTGCCCCCGTCGGCCCGCTGCCACAGCCCGACTTTCCGTGCCGTGGCGGTGGAATGAGCGCCCTTCTCGTACCCGAACAGCTCCGACTCCAAAAGCTCCTTCGGGATCGCGCCGCAGTTTACCGCCGTGAAGGTCTGGAGCCGCCGCGAGCTCTGGTCGTGGATCAGCCGCGCCACCACCTCCTTCCCGGTCCCGGTGTCTCCCAGAATGAGGACCGGTTCTTCCTGCCGCGCGGCCCGCAGCACGAGTTGGAGCACCAGCCGCGCCTCGGGCGAGTCGCCGATGAAGCGTTCCCGGACGCTGTCCGGCACCGGCAATTCGGGGAGGAGCGAGAACAGCTCCGACGACCGGCGGCCCGGCGGCCCGGTGGCCTCTTGGGTGGTCGGGCGGTCGGGCGGTCGGGCGATCGCTTCACTAGGGGGGGCACCGGCCGGTGCGGCGCGGGCCCACAACTCGGCAAAGGCCCGCGGCTCCGCGCCCACCAGGAAGACGTTGCCGTCCGCTCGGGAAACCGCATGGTCGAGCAGGGCCCGGATACTCCGGAGCAGCTGGCCTGGCGAGGTGTGACCTCCCCGGATGAAGGGGATCCGGCCCTGGCCCAGGAGTAGCGGGGCGAGCGGCTTGGCGGGATGCTTGCGCCCCCGATCTACGATGAGGTCTCGGCATGCCTCCAAATGGCCCAGATCGTCGTCGCAGAGCACGAAGACCAGCGGGCCCTGATCGGCTTTTGCCGAAGTCAGCGAGAGCCGGAGGTCGGGTCCGAGGTCGCAGCGCTCGGGACCATCGTGGCCCAGCCGGGCTGAAACGCGGATGGCGGGGAGGGTCATTGGTTTGCCGTGCAGGAGAATCTGGTTCCCCGGCCAAAGGATCGCCAGGGTGACCCCAGCCCGCTATCACCAACGCCTCCACTCGAATCGGCAGGCCTTCAATGCTGACGAGTGGCTTCAATCCCACGGATCAACGCCTCGAGGTCCTTCGCGAATTGGCTGAACTTGCCGTAGAAGATGCATCGATGAGTGCTGACGTCGAAATGGAGATTCTCCCCTTTCTTCGCCACGAAGATCACGGGGACGGCCTTTCCCCACGCATAGCCGACCTCCAGGTACACATTGGGCCTTCCCTCCGTCAGGTCTGCAATGACGAGGTCGGCTGCTTCAATGCCCCCTCTTATGCGGGCCAGAACGTCGCCAGTGAAATGGGTTTCATCGACGCGTTCGCAGATGAAGCCGCAGTTGCGGACGGCGGGATATATCCCGAACTCGTAGACGTTCTGGAATTCCTCTGAGAAAGGCAGTGCCACAAATACGCGTGGTTTCTTCGTCCCTGTGGCTTCCTCCTGACCGGGGAGGAACTCGGCAGCGGAGACCGCCTTCTTCATTCGGACGTCGATCGCCATTGCCCCGAGTGCCGCGCTGAGCATCCGCTCTTCGCGCCGCTCCAGCGTCAGAAAGGTGATTCTCTCAATGGTCCGGAGTCTTTGAGTCGACAATCCGTCCTGGAACCCCTGAACCAGGCGTTGTAACGCTTCCCCGGCATCCAGCCCGTATCCGGTGCCATGAACCGTGGTGGTGAGATCCTGGATGGGCGCACGGAGGTCGGCAATCTTTTCGATTGCTCTCCGGGCAAATACCTCCATCTCGTCATAGTTGAAGCTGCCGAGAGGTGGGGTCCCTAGAAACAACACCCGCTTGGGCGCTATGGCCCCGTTGGTTTCTATGACTACGAAGTCACCGGGACGGGGCCGAAGCTCGGCATCGCGGCAAAGCCGTGCCGAAATGAGGTGCAAGGCCACGGCCTTATCGGCTCCGTAAAAGTCCTGCGCGTACTTCAGGAGGAGCAGATCCGCCGGTTCCTCCAGGACGCTGCCTTCCTTGACTTTGAACTCAGGCATACGGCTTCCCCGGTGAGGAGTTCCTGGGGGGCTCTAGAAATAAACGCTGAACTGCCGGTCCTTG
>DATECI010000268.1:0-7386 GCA_035286985.1 Gemmatimonadales bacterium | reverse complement strand
GGCCCGGCCGGTCCGCCATAACGATCGCGCGGGCGTCTCGCAGGACCGTTTCGATCTCCTCGTCGCGCTCCAGGGTCAGCCACTCTACCCCTACTGCTTCGGCCAGACTCCCGACGTGGAAATCGGGGAGTACGCTCGCGGTGCGCCGATCGAACGCGGCGGCCTGGAACTGGGCGATTTGAGCGAGCTCCCGGTCGCGCAGCACGAAGACCGCGACGGGAATCCGGCAGCTCGCTGCCGTGAGTAGCTCGAGCCCGGTCATGAGGAATGCCCCATCGCCGGCGAGCGCGACAACCGGGGCTTCGGGCCGGGCGAGCCGAGCCCCGATCGCGGCCGGGACGGCGTAGCCCATGCAGGAGTAGTCCACCGGAGCGAGGAACCGGCCGGGCCGCTCGAGCCGGAGCGCTTCCATGGCCAGAAAGGTCCCGTTGCCGCTGTCGGCGGTGTAGATCGTGTCGGCAGCGAACACGCGCTGCAGGGCCTCGAGGAAGGGGAAGGGAGTGACCCGGTCCGGGCTCCGGTAGGACAGGGTCCGGGAGCGGAGCGAAGCGTAGCCGGCGCCAATACGGGTGGTCAGGCGGGCGGCCGCATCCCGGCTCGACGGATCGGGGAGGGCGGGGAGGGCGGGGAGGAGCGCCTGCACGAACGACTTTGCATCCGCAGCGATGGAAAGCTCGGCGGGGAAGTTTCGACCGAAGACCTCCGGGTTAATGTCCACATGGATGAGCGGACCGGGAGGCGAAAAGCCCCAGCTGCCGGTTCCCACCTCGCTGAACCGGCACCCGATGGCGAGCATCACGGTTCGCGACGCGGCGATATCCCGGGCGAAGGGCGGCGCCATCGCGCCCAGACCGTTCCAGAGGAAGAGGGGGTGGGATTCGGGGAATACGCCTTTGCCCTGGATCGTGGTGCACACCGGCGCCTCGAGGCGTTCTGCCAGGGCGACGAGCTCCGGCTGGGCCCCCTGGGCGCCCAGCCCGACGTAGAGCAGCGGTTGGACGCCCGGCCCCCTGAGCAGCTCGACGACCCGTCCGACCTGCTCCGGAGTCGGTGCCGGAGGCGGCTCCTGGAGCGGCGGGGCCCAGCCCGAAAGGTCCACGTCATGGCGGGTTAGGTAGTGGTCCACCGAGACTTCGACCATCACCGGGCCCGGAGTACCCCGCCGGGCCAGGGCACAAGCGTCCCGAATGACGGGATAGAGTTCCGCGCCGGTCGCCGGGCGGAAGGTGCCCTTGGTGACCGGCGCCACGATTGCGAGCTGGTCCACGTCGTGCAACTGATAGGCGCGGGAGGTCTGCCGCCTGATGCCACACCCCAGAACGAGCATAGGAACGCCATCCAGGAATGCTTCGGCAATACCGGAGAGGGCGTGGGTGAGCCCGGCTCCGGGCACCAGGTTGACGCAGGCCAGCGAGCCGGAGGCGCGCCAATAGCCGTCCGCCATGAATCCGGCGCTCTGCTCGTCGGTAACCAGAACGGGCTCCACGGAGGAATCCTGGAGGGCGTCGTACAGCTCGAGGTTGTGGGTGCCGGGGATGCCGAAGGCATGGCGGATGCCCTCGGCCTCCAGGGCCTTCACGACGATCTCCGCGCCAGTCAGTTTCATCGAGGAACGGGGTTCACGGTTTCACGCTTCCAGGTCCCGCATCACTCCGTCGGCAACCCGGTCCGCCAGCGCCATGATCGTGATGTAGGGGTTGATCTCCAGGGCGCTTGGAAACAGGCTCGCGTCGGCCACCCGCAGCCAGGGCCTGCCGTGGATCCGGCCCCACCCATCCGTCACTGAGTCGGCCGCGCTGCGGCCCATGCCGCATCCCCCCATCAGGTGGGCCGCGGAGACCGAGATGGTGCCGGGCCGAAAGTGACGCTCGTGAACCCGCTCGTCGAGGGGGGCGGCTTCGCCCGCTTCGACCAGGGGAGGATCGGCGGAAGGGGCATGGACCCGGACGGCACCGGCCGCGAAAAAGATCCGGGCCGCGGCCCGGGTAGCCCGGACCATCGCTCCAATGACCGGCGGGGTGAACCGATAGTGAACGACCGGGCGCCCCTGGCGATCCACCGCGATCCGGTTGTCCGGGATTGCCGCGTCGCATGCCAGCACCAGAATCATCTGGAGCCGGGGGAACGCCCGCATCAGGGTACTGTGCGCGGAGCCGAACCCGGTGAGGTTCTTGGCGGTGGTGAAGGGAAAGTACATGCAGGTCTCGAGCACATAGCCCTCGGCTTCGGCCCGGTCGAGGTAGTAGCTCTTGGGATGGCCCACGTCATTGGTGATCGGCTGCGGGTGCTCGCCGACCAGGATGTGGGCCGGATGACAGGTAAAGCCGGCCCCGACCCGCTTCGGCAGACCGGGAAGGCCGCTCCGGAGGAGCAACGCCGGAGTCCCCATCACCCCGCCGGCAAGCACCACGGTCTGGGCCTCGACGACATACTCACCCGGCTCCCATTCCGGTTCGGTGCCTTTGCCGCCGGGTGGGCGCGCCGACACCAGCACCTCGAGGGTCCGTTCCCCGATCCGCCGCACCGCCGCCCGGGTCACCACCTCAACGCCGCCACGCTCCGCGTTCGGCAGCTGGACCCGGTTCGTGCCCTGCTTGGCCGCATTCGGGCAGCCGAGGTTGCAGAGACTCGAGCCCCGGCATCGGTTCAGATTCAGGGGGAACTGCTCGGCGTGGAAACCGGCCCGGGAGGCACCTTCGGCGAAGAGGCGGTTGTTGTCGTTGATGAGCTCCGGCGAAAGCAGGTGGACGTTGTTCTCCGCGAGGTATTTGCCGGAGCGACTGGCCAGATCGCCGTGGTCGAGTCCCGGAACATTCCAGCGGCGGATGACCCGCTCCGGCGGGGGCAGTGAAGTACCGGTGTAAACGATGGTGGACCCGCCGTACCCCTCCGCAAAGGCGAGGGTCATGGTTCCCTCCGCGGTGAGGACCCCGCCTTCTCCCGCATAGAGCACGCTCGCCATCTCGAGCTCACGGCCGGTAAAGTCCTGATCCCGGAAGCGGGGTCCCTGCTCCAGCACCAGCACTCGCTTCCCTTGCGCGACGAGCGGGGTGAGGGCCTGGGCGACCGTGCCCCCGCCGGCGCCGGAGCCCACGATCGCCACGTCACATGTCACCCGCTTCAACGCCGCGCGCTCCAGCCGGCGGGGCTGGCGCGATACCCTATGGCGGCCGCCACCTCGGCTTGGGTGTACCATCCCATCATGATGAGGGTGCGCAGGCCCCAAATGCCGCGCCGCAGGAGCAGAAGCGGTGACCGGGCCAGGCTCTCGAGCAGAGCGCTGCGACGCGCCGGGTCGAGCCCGGCGAGTGAGGCTCCGTATCGGATTCGGGCGAGTCCATCCAGGACCCGAATGAGCAGGGCGAGCTGCCGGCGCAGGCGGGCGGGCCGCGCCGCGAGGGCTCGGTCGATGATGCGCTCGAGCTCGACCCACTGTTCCGGAGTGGCGGCGGCCGTTTCCGGCACGAAGCTCGTGGCCAGGGCCCGCAAGGAGATCCGGTGGGAGGAAAAGAACGCCGCCACGATCGCCTAGGAGAGCTCGGCCAGGAGCCGCCCCAGCTCCTCGGCGCGGGCGGGCCGCTGGGTAGGCTCCTTGGCCAGGAGCCGGAGCACCAGACCGGCGAGAGCCGGCGGGATCTCCGGGTTGAGGCTGGTCGGATCAGGAGCGTCCTCGCGCAGTAGCTTGGCAATCAGCGCCATGGTCGAGCCTGCTTCGAACGGCAGCCGCCCGGTCAGGCACTCGAACATGACGACACCCACCGCGTAGAGATCGGTTTGTTGGGTGAGGACTTCGCCCAGCATCTGCTCGGGAGCCATGTAGGAGGGAGTTCCTACCACCGTTCCCACTTCGGTCAGGCCGCTGGGGCCCGCGGCCAGCCGGGCTATACCGAAATCCATGACCTTGAGCATTCCGCTAGAATCGAGCAGGAGATTCTGGGGCTTGATGTCGCGGTGGATCACGCCTTGCTCGTGGGCCGCCATCAACGATTGGGCCAGCTGGGAGGCAATCGCCAGCGTGGCAGACACGCCGAGTCGCCCGCGGGTATCGAGCAGTTCGCGGACCGTTATCCCCTCCACGTATTCCATCGTCAGGTAGTGCACCCCGTCGCGCTCCCCGATGTCGTGGGTACGGACGACGTGTTTGTCGGAAATCTGGCGAGCCAGCCGGATCTCGGTCTTGAATCGCTCGACCAGAGCGGGATTGCACACCAGCTCGGGTCGGAGGGTCTTGATGGCGACCTGGCCCCCCAGCTCGCGGTCCAGCGCCCGGTACACCATCCCCATCCCGCCCCGGCCGACCTCTTCCACGATCTCGTAGCGGCCCCCCAGCACCTCTCCAGCGGGGAGGTTGGGCGCCTCGTTGGGGGTGGCCGATCGGGTTGCTTCCCTGGCTTCGGCGATCTCGCGGCGGAGCGACTCGACCTGGTCGCGGAGCCGGGCTTCGCGGGCGCGGACCTGGTTGGCCATCGCATCGAAGACCCTTGCCAGACGCCCGAGCTCGTCTCCCCGGCGGGCCACCGGCGCGAGCGTGGTGGAGTCGTAGCTTCCCTGCTCCACCGCGGTCGCGGCCTGGATCACGCGTCTGACCTCCTCGAGGTATTCGAGCTCGACATCGCGAAGGCGCTTTTTCTCGAGGCAGGCGCTGATCCGGGCCCGGAGCAGGACCGGATCGAACGGCTTGGCCAGGTGGTCTTCGGCGCCGCGCTCGATGCAGCGGACCACGCTCGCGACATCATCGAGGGCCGAGATCATGATGACCGGGATATCCCGCAGCAGGGGATCGGCCTTCATGCGTTGGAGGACGGCCAGGCCGTCGAGGTCGGGCATCAGGACATCGAGGAGCACCAAGTCGAAGCGCTCCCGGGCGAGCTGCTCCAGCGCGGGGCGGCCTCCGCTGGCCGAATCCACGGTATGCCCCTGCCGCCGCAGCCGCCGTTCCAGGACCGCGCGATTGTCCTCGACGTCGTCCACCACCAGGATCCGGGCCGGTGCGACCACTGGCCCCACTAGGCCGGCCGCATGGGTCGGGTGCTCGATGGTGAGCGCCAGCCGGGCGGTGCTCCCGCCCCCCTGCAGAGGAAGCTCGACGGTGAGGAGCCGTTCTGCGGCGCTCCGGATGCGGCGCACGTCCCGTTCGAGCTGCGGCTCGAGCGAGCCCCCCCCATGGGGCTCGAGGAGCGCGGCCGTTGCCGCCAGGATCCGGCCTTGCGGCTCGCGGAAGGAGTCGTAGAGGGCTGCAATTTCGGTGTCGCCGATCGCGGACCGCGAAGGGGGGATGGCGGCGTTGATGCGCTCGAGCACCTCGCGTCCAGCGCCGAGAGCCGCTTCCAGGGCGGCGCAGTGGACCGGGTCGGTGGCATCTTCGAGCAGCATCTCGCAATAGCCGATGATCAGGTTGAGCGGGGTCCGCAGCTCGTGGCGGAGCTCCGCGACGGCTTCAGGAGTGGTGAGCCCGCTCATGCTCGGCCCGGGGTGGGAGGCGCCGCGAGCAGAGCCGTGATCTTGCCAAGCAGCCGGTCCAATTCCACCGGCTTGGTATCGTAGTCGTTGCATCCGGCGGAAATCGCTTTCTCCCGATCTCCTGACATCGCGTGGGCGGTCAACGCGATGATGGGAACGTTCCTGGTTTGGGGCGCTTCCCGGACCCGGCGGGTTGCCTCCCACCCGTCAATCTCGGGCAGGCTCATGTCCATCAGAATCAGATCATAGTTCCCGGTCAGGGCCATTTCCACGCCCTGACGGCCATCCACGGCCATCTCCACCTCGAAGCCCTTCCGTTGTAGCCGGCGGGATAGCATGTCCCGATTCAGCTCGTTGTCTTCCACCAGCAGAATCCTGGGCATCGACTCTACCTCCCGGAATCAGGCCCGAGGCTCGTGGCCATGAGGTCGCGAATCTCTCGGAGCAGCTCATCGCGGCTCAAGGCACCCTTCTGCAGCACGCCCTGCACGTCCCCATTGAGCAGGCGCCGCTCCTCTGCGGTCAGGTCCTTGGCGGTCAGGACAATAACGGGGATCGATCGCCAAGCCTCGCACTTGCGAAGCTCGGTGGCAAACTGGCAGCCGTCCATCACCGGCATCATCAAGTCCAGCAGAATGAGCGAGGGGGTCTTTCGCCCGACTTCCTCCAGGGCGACTCGACCATTCTCCGCGGTGGCGGCGGTCCAACCTTCGTTCTCCACCAGCCGGCGGAGCAGCTCCCGGGTCCCGGGATCGTCCTCCACGACGAGCACGTCGCAGGCCCCCTGGTGGCGGTACTTCCGGAGCAGCCGGCGGAGCTGGTCGCGGTCGATCGGCTTGGTCACATACTCCGATGCGCCCAGCGCGAAGCCCAGGCTCCGGTCATCCATCACCGTGAGCATGATAACCGGGGTTTCCCTGAGCTCAGGATCGGCCTTGAGCGCGCTCAACACGGCCCAGCCATCCATGCCGGGCATCAGCACGTCGAGGGTGATGGCGTCGGGCCGGACGGTGCGGGCCAGCGCCAGGCCGGCCTCTCCCCCGTCGGCCTCTACCACCGTGAAACCTTCCTCTTTCAGGAAGCGGCCCACCAGGTCGCGGGCCTCGGCTTCGTCGTCAATCACCAGGACGGTTCCGGCGCTTCCGGTGAGGCGGCCGGTTGCCGGTTCTTCAGGAGACTCGGCCGCAGCGGTCGGGGACGGTGGCGCGGCGGGGATGCGGATTCGGAAGCTCGACCCCTTGCCGGGCTCGCTCTCGACCGATACGTCGCCGCCCATCAGCGTCGCGAACCGCTTGGTGATCGCGAGCCCGAGTCCGGTCCCTCCATAACGACGGCTGGTCGAGGCTTCCGCCTGCGCGAACGCCTCGAAAATTTGGGTCATCTGGGCCGGCGTCATACCGATGCCGGAATCGGCCACTCGGAAGTGCAGCTGATCCACGCCGGCCGGCCCTGGGGTTCGTCCGGCTTCCAGCGTGATGGTACCCTGCTCGGTGAACTTGCAGGCGTTCGAAAGCAGGTTGAGCAGCATCTGTCGCACCTTGGTCAGGTCGCCGCGCATGGAGCCGACGGCCTCGGCCCGCACCACCAGCCGATTCCCGTTCTTTTCGACCAGGGGCCGGATCGTGGTGGCGACATCCCGTACCATTTCGGCCACGTCGAAGTCTTCCAGATAGAGCTCGGTTTTGCCCGCCTCGATCTTCGAGAGATCCAGAATGTCGTTGATGAGTGCCAGGAGATGTTTCCCCGCGCTGCGGATCTTCTGGAGGTCGGGGGCCAGCTCCCCGTGCCCGAGATCGGCCACTTCCTCTTCCAGCATTTCGCTATAGCCGATGATGGCATTGAGCGGGGTGCGGAGCTCGTGACTCATGCTGGCGAGGAACTGACTCTTGGCGCTGTTGGCCTCTTCCGCCTCCCGGCGGGCCTGGG
>DATECI010000267.1:0-2440 GCA_035286985.1 Gemmatimonadales bacterium | reverse complement strand
CTCTCTCTGCTTCCCGACATCCCACCGGAGGTTTCTTCCACAATCCACCAGGCGCTCCGCAAGGATCCGGCCCGCCGTCTCGGTTCGATGAATGCTTTTGCCCGCTCGCTCCAGGGAGAGCCGGTCGCGCCCGAGGAGGGTGGGCGGGTCAAGCGGAAAGCTGCCCGGTTCGGGATTCCGCTCCGGAAGCGAGGCTGGCTCGCGGTGGCCATCTGGACAACGGTGCTGGTGGTCGGCACCTACGGCGCGCGACGAGCAGGTCTCTTCCGGTGGCCTTCATCTCCGCCGCCCGCGAGCGTCACCGAGCCGACTGTGACATCCCCCCCACCCGCCGCGCCGTCTGGCGTCCAGGTTCGGCGGACTACCGCGCCAGGACGGAGCCCCAATCGCCCGTCCGCGGGAGCGCCCCGCGACTCCTCTCCCATGATCGCCGGCACACCCGCCCGGCCGGTTCCGACCTGCGACGAGGCCATGCGGCTGGGGGAATGGACGGTGGCCTTCGAGCGCTGTCGGTTCGAGGCCGACTCCAACTCCAGCAGCGCCGCGCGCCGGAACCTCGGGATCCTGTATGCCGAGGGAAAAGGGGTAACCCGCAACGACCGGCTGGCTTCAGTCCATCTCCAGCTTGCCGCCCAGGACCAGGAATTGCCCGACACTCAGGCGGTGGTTCTCATGGCGCGGCGCTGGGACGCAGGGCTCGGCGTATCGGCCGACCGCAACCGGGGAGCCGGCTTGTGGGAACTCGCCGCGGAGATGGGAATCGAAGAGGCCTGGCCCATTATCGCCGACCGGTACGCCGTGGGCGACGGGCGGAGAAAGAATGAAGCCGCTGCCGCACGGTGGTACGAGAAGGCCGCCACTGCGGGCCACGTGCCTTCGATGGTCCACCTGGCCCAATTGTTCGACCGCGGCCAGGGTATCAAGCGCGACGAGAACGCCGCGGTCAAGTGGTACAATGCCGCCGCCGAGCGGCGCGATCCCGAGGGAGAGTATCAGATCGCGACCCGGCTGCTCAGCGGAAAAGGAGCCTTCGCGCGGGACGAAGCAACCGGGATGTTGTGGCTTCGGCGAGCCGCGGCGCAAGGCCATCCGGAAGCCGCGCGCGAGCTCGCCCGGCGGGGCGGATAGTCAGTCGACTGTCCAGACCATCGCCCAGCCCACTGCGATCCAGGTCAATTCGCGTATCCGGCTCAAGAGCGCCGCGGCGAGCCCGAGCACAGGATCGATCCCCAGCCAGTCGAAGATCAGGTAGACGCCGCCTTCCTTGGTTCCGATCTCGAACGGCACGAAGACCAGCACATTGATCACCAGCGAGGAAAAGCTCGCGACCACAAAGGCCCTCCACGGGTCCATCCCGAGACCCAAGCCGTAGAGAATCACCCAGTACTCCGCCAGCGTGAGCAAACGACCGATCATCTCGTAGGCGAGGGCGGAGTAGAACCGGCCCGGTGCCGAGTGGTACACCTCGGTGACGTGCCGGTCGATCTCGTGCAGCGCCTCCGTCTGCGGCTCGAGCCGGATCGCGATCCGTCGGAGCAGCGGCAGCCGCTTCAGTCCCTGGAGCAGGTGGATCGCCAGCCCCTCGCGGTGGCGCGAGAGAAGGAAGAAGGTGATCGATACCAGGACTGCGCCGACGATCAGGACCCCGGCAACGCTGAGCGAAGTCCTCGGCAGCAGCAACGCCGCCGGTATGAGCGCCACGAGAAACCAGAGCACGTGCACGAGCGCGTGGAGCAGGCGGAAGGCGACGATCGAGCCAACCGCCCGGCGGCGGCCCAGGGCCGGGGTGGCGGCCACGACCTTGAGGGGCTCGCCCCCGAAGCTGAGCAGCGGGGTCGAGTAGTTCACCGCAAAAGCGATCACCGTCATCCGGAGGGCGTGAAGGAGCGGAATCGGCTCACCACCGGCCGAGGTCAATTGGCGCCAGGCCATGGCATTGAGAAGGTAGACCGTGGCCCAGAGGGGAATGAGGGCGACCGCGACCCAGAGGGAGCCGCGGAGGCCTTCCCAGAGCCGGACGGGGCCGGCCTTCCAGACCATCAGCGAGACCACGGTCAGGCCGATGAGGAACAGGATGAGCCGGAGTTTCCGGCTCATTTACAAGGAGGCGAGAACACTGCGAGTGCCCGGCACGAGGTAGCGATAATAACGCTCGCTTCACCGCACCGGCAAGCAGTCCGGCGGGCGCCCGCTGTTTGCCGGGCACCCACATCCGACCCCTTCCTGGAGTGCCGCTTCCGCCCCGGCGGTTTGAAGCTCAGTCCCGCACGACGAGCCGGATATTTCCCTTGAAGGAGCGCGCCACCACGTGGGCGCCACCACCGCCGGTGGCGAAGAACTGGGGCTTCTTGACCGGCCTGGCAGGCGTTCCGAGCTTGGGGGACAGCGCAATGAAGATCGTGCCGTCGATGGAATGAAGATCGAATTCAGCCGACACCGA
>DATECI010000266.1:0-2026 GCA_035286985.1 Gemmatimonadales bacterium | reverse complement strand
GTCCCTCGGCCCGTTTTTCGAAGACCGATGCGACGATCACGATGCCCAGCTCGCCCGCCAGAGCGCCGAGCCGTTCGGTCAGCGGGCCGGGAACCGACTCCGCGAGCCGAAAGAACCGGTGATCCTCCACCTGGCAGAAGTAGGGGCTGGCAAAGAGCTCCGGAGTGCAAACTATGTTGGCGCCGTGCGTGGCGGCCTCGCGAATCCGCTCGACGGTGCGGGCCAGGTTGTCGGCCGGATCGGGCCCGCAGCGCATCTGGGGGAGGCCGATCGTGACCGTACGCGGGGAAGAGGAACCCAGGGTGCTCATAGGGGGAAAGTTAGCGTGACCCTCGCCGCGCCCACCGAAATCGGCCAGGCAAGCGTCACCGATTCACCCTGGCGGGTCCGGTCCATGCCGCTCTCCGACTTCGCGGTGGTCTCGATCGGATAGCGCCATTCCACCGCCTGGGGCGCGTCGATCGCGAGGGGTTGGGCCAGGGAGAGCTCGGTGGTGAACCAGGCGTCGGCTGGCCAGGCAGGGTCCGCTTCCCACGCCAGGGTGACCTCGATCCGGGGTTCCGGAGAATGAGGAATCCGGATGGTCTTGGTGAGCCGCTCGAGATCGAACCGGAAGGTGAAGGCTTCGGCGTCTTCGCGCTGGGAAAGGCCCGCCGGCTCGGCGGCCCAGGAGCGAATCGGCTCCGCGCTCCCGTCGGCCAGCGCCGCGGTGGTGATATCGGCCGGCCAGATCCGCTCCTGGAAGATGGCCCGGGGCTCCCGGTCCACCGGAGGCAGGGTCTCCACCGGGCGGGCGATGTTGTGGATGCTGTCCACGGTGGTCGGGCCCTCCGGCGGTGGCGCGGTCGGGTCCTCGGAAATCGCCTCGTGGTACGGTTCTCTTCTCCGGGTCAGGGTGTCCGCATGGTTCACCAAGGTGGCGAAACTGGTGAGCTCCTCGATTGCGCCGCCGCGGGCCGGGCTCACGGTCAGCGCGGTCCGGGCGGAATGGATCAGGAGCTCGGCCGCGCCATCGAAATCGAAATCGTGCTCTTCCCAACCCGGGGATTCGCTCCGGCGGAGCTCGGCTTCCGCCCGGGCGAGCTCCCGCCAGATGGCGGCCCTCAGGTGAGGGAGATAGAGTCCCCCGAACACCCCATGCCAGTAGGCATCGTTGCATTGCGCCCGCCCGATGGCCCGCCGGGCCCGGGGAGGGTCGCCCCGGTCGCGGCACAGTCGGGAGAGAGCCAGCATCTTCTTGTGCATCCGATTGGCTTCGGAGTACTTGGCCAGGAAGTGACGCCAATGGGAGCCCCGGAGCAGGCTCCCCTCGGGGCCCCTGACCCGCTCGGCCCCGAATTCGACTTCCAGTGCGGTGAGCCGCCGAGCAGCGTCTGGGGGGAGCGCCCAGCCTTCCATCTCGCGATAGGAGGCGCTCGGCAGGTAGGCCGGGCCGCGGGGCGGCACCTCCTGGAGGGCCTGGCTCAAGGTGAGGAGCCGGATTTCTCCGGCCCCGCGCAACTCCTCCAGCGTGGCGAGAAAGTCCCGGAGCCAGCCTCGCTGATAGACCCACTCGAAGGTGCCGGGCCAGCCGCCGAATTTCTCGCCGTCATCAGCGAGAACGACGAGGGGGCCGGGGCGCCGGTGCGCCGGCGCGGCTGCCGGATCGCCGGACGAGTCGGGGCTCAGGCCCCGGATGTAGGCGGCAAACTCGGAAGGGGGCCGGAAGGGGATGAGGTAGCGGAGGTGCTCATCGATGGAGAACAGGTCCAGGGAGCGCCCGCCATCCTCGGTGCGCCAGGGCTGGTGGAGCGCGCTGCGTTCGAAGCCGGTGATCAGAAAGTGCCGGTCGTCCACCAGGGCGTAGCGCACCCCCGCCTGGTGCAGATCGCCGGCGAGGTGGGGTTCCCAGACCCGCTCGGTGAGCCAGAGCCCGCGGGCCTCGACGCCGAACCGGGTCCGGAGAGCGTCGCGCATCCGGCCGATCTGCTCCAGGCGGTCCTCCGGCGAAAGGGCGGTCAGGATCGGCTCGTCATAACCCGCGAGC
>DATECI010000265.1:0-5283 GCA_035286985.1 Gemmatimonadales bacterium | reverse complement strand
CCGTCGATGAGATACGCGTTGGGCATCGTTGGATGGTCCTCGCGCTTTGGCCTAACCCAAGAAGCGATGCTAATTTAGTACCCTTCCTCCCGGACCGGCACCGCAATGACGAGCCCGAGCATCCTGTTCGAAACCAAGGAGTCGGTCGCCCGGATCACCCTGAACCGGCCCGGGGTGCTCAACAGCTTCGACACGGCGATGTCGCTCGCACTCCAGGATGTGCTGGCCGAGGTGGGCCGCGATACCGGGATTCGAGCGGTGTACCTCACCGGGGCCGGGCGGGCCTTCTGCGCCGGCCAGGATCTCGCGGAAGCCGCGCCCAAGGAAGGACCCGCCCTCGCGGATTTCGCGGCCCACGTGCGCAAAGTGTATAACCCGCTGGTGCTGGCCCTTCGGCGCATGCCCAAGCCGGTGGTGTGCGGCGTGAACGGCGTGGCCGCGGGCGCGGGAGCCAACCTGGCCCTGGCCTGCGACATCGTGATCGCCGCGGAGGCAGCCGCCTTCCTGCAGGCCTTCGTCAAGATCGGCCTGGTACCAGATACCGGGGGAACCTGGACCCTGCCCCGGCTGGTCGGGAGCGCGCAGGCCGCCGCCCTGATGCTCCTCGGAGAAAGGGTATCCGCGGCGCGGGCGCTCGAACTGGGACTGATCTACCAGGTGTGCCCCCTCGCGGAGCTCGAAGCCACCGGGTTCGGACTCGCGGCGCAGCTTGCCACCCAGCCCACCTACGCCCTTTCCCTGATCAAGCAGCTGCTCGCGGTCTCGTCGCACAACTCGCTGGAGCAGCAGCTCGAGCTGGAGGCCGAGTACCAGGGGCTGGCCGGCCGCACCGCCGATTACGCCGAAGGGGTTCGCGCATTTCTCGAGAAGCGACCTCCGATCTTCCACGGGAAATAACGTGAGCCCGGGTCCGGAGGGAATGATCGGCGTGCTGGGCGCCGGGACGATGGGAAGCGGGATTGCCCAGGTGGCGGCCGCCGCTGGCCACCGGGTTATGGTGACCGATGCCAGGCCCGAAGCCCTGGAAGCCGCCCGCAGCCGGCTCGAGGCGGCAATGGCCGGGGAGGTCGCGAAAGGCCGCCTCGACCAGGCCGCGGCCCCCCTGCTGGCCGAGCGGATCACCTGGGCTCCGGGGACCGCCGGCGAATACGGCCTCTTCAAGCATTGCAAGGTGGTCATCGAGGCCATTGTCGAGGACCTCGACGCAAAACAGGAAGCGTTTCGCCGGCTCGAGGCCGAGGTATCCGAGGAATGCATCCTCGCCAGCAACACGTCTTCGCTCTCGATCACTGCCATTGCCGCAGCCTGCCGGAGCCAGGCGCGGGTCCTCGGAATCCACTTCTTCAATCCCGTTCCCGTGATGGAGCTGGTCGAGATCATTCCCGGCCTGGTGACCGCTCCCTCGGTCACGTCATCCGCCCGGAGTCTCTTCCTGGCCTGGGGCAAGACGACCGTAGCTTCCGCCGACACGCCCGGGTTCATCGTCAACCGGATCGCGCGGCCGTTTTATGGCGAAGCGCTGCGCCTCCTCGATGAAGGGGTCGCGGACCGCAGCACGATCGACTGGGCGATGCGGGAGCTGGGTGGGTTCCGGATGGGCCCCTTCGCGCTCATGGACCTGATCGGCAACGACGTGAATTATGCCGTGTCGCGCTCTATCTTCGAGGCCCTCCATGGCGACCCCCGCTACCGGCCCTCGATCACCCAGCAACGACTGGTGGAGGCCGGCTTCCTCGGCCGGAAGACCGGGCGGGGCCATTACGACTACTGCGAGGGCGCCGTTCAGCCGAGCCCCGACCGGGACGAGGTCAAGGGCCGCGCCATCCTTGACCGGATGCTGGCGATGCTCATCAACGCAGCGGTGGATGCGCTCTTCTGGCGGATCGCGGGTCGGGACGATATCGAGCTCGCCATGACCAAGGGAGTGAATTACCCCCGGGGCCTCCTCCGCTGGGGCGGCGAAATCGGACTCCCCGTCGTGCTCGAGCGGCTGGAGCGGCTCCAGGCGGAGTATGGCGAGGACCGCTATCGGGCCAGCCCGCTCCTCCGGCGCATGGCCCGGGCCGGCCGGCGGTTCTTCGAGTGAGTGAGGCCGAGCGGAAGGCCGAGCGCATCGTCCAGGGCATGCTGGCGCGGGACGAGTTCAGCCGCTGGCTCGGGTTGGAGGTGGTCGAGCTGGCGGTGGGGCGGTGCCGCTGCCGGATGCAGATTCGCGACGAGATGGTGAACGGATTCGGGGTGGCCCACGGCGGCATCGTCTTTTCCCTGGCCGATAGTGCCCTGGCCTTTGCCAGCAATGCCCAGGGCCGGATCGCCCTCAGCATCGAGAACGGGATCAGCTATCCGGCTTCGGTTCGCCCGGGCGATACCCTCACGGCCCTGGCCAGCGAGGAAAGCGCCACCAACCGGCTCGCGTTTTACCAGGTGAGAGTCACCAACCAGCTGGACCAGATCGTGGCCCTGTTCCGGGGCACCGTCTACCGCACCAACGAGGAGCATCTGTGGTGATTGACTGGCGGCGCGTCCTCTATCTTGCCCGGGTATCCCGTTTCCTCGATGATACCGAGGAAAGCCGGCTCATCCCGGAAAAGAAGGTCCTCTACCAGTTTTCGGCGCGGGGCCACGAGGTGGCCCAGCTCATTCTGGGGCAATACCTCACCCACCGGCATGACGGGGTCGGTGCCTACTATCGCTCCCGGCCCCTGCTGCTCTCGCTGGGGCTGTCCATCCCGGACGCCTTTGCCTCGCCCATGGGCAAGTCCGGCGGCTTCAGCAACGGCCGCGACATCGGCGTGGTCTGCAACCTCCCCAACGATCCCGGTCCGGTGGTGTTGCCCATGTCGGGAGACGTGGGATCGCAATTCACCCCGGCCGCGGGCTGGGCCCAGGCCATCACCTACTACCGCCGGGTGCTGGACGACCCCTCCTACGAAAACGCGATTGCCTGCGTGACGGGGGGAGAGGCCTCGGTGGCCACCAACGGCTTCTGGTCGGCGCTCACCATGGCCACCACCTTGCTCCTGCCGATGGTCTTCTTCATCGAGGACAACGGCTACGGCATTTCGGTGCCGGGCCGGTTCCAGACCCCGGGGGGCGACATTGCCGCGAACCTGGCCTCGTTCCGGAATCTCCTGGTCCGGCAAGGGGACGGCGTCGACCCGGCCCAGACCGAGAGCCGGATCGCCGAGTGCGTGGCCCACGCCCGCGCCGGGAACGGGCCGGCCCTCCTCCGGCTCACCCTGCCCCGGCTGTCGGGCCACTCGGGGCAGGACACCCAGGCCTACAAGAGTCCCGAACTCCTGGCGGAGGAAGCGGCCCGCGACCCCCTGCCCCGGCTTCGGGCCCACCTGGAAACCCTGGGCGTGCCGGCGGCGGAAATCTCGGCGATCGAACGCCGGGCGGAACAGGACGCTGAAGCGGGGCTCGCCGAAGCCCTGGCCCGGCCGGAGCCGGACCTCGCCACGGTGCGCTCGCACCTGCTGGCCGAGACCGGGGCGGACGGGAAGCCGCTGCTGCAGCAGCGGGGAGGGGTGGCTGCTGCGGGTTATGT
This sequence comes from Gemmatimonadales bacterium, assembly GCA_035286985.1. Taxonomy (GTDB): domain Bacteria; phylum Gemmatimonadota; class Gemmatimonadetes; order Gemmatimonadales; family GWC2-71-9; genus JABFSM01. Next base: position 1,733 of record DATECI010000265.1, on the reverse strand, counting down.
CTTTCCCTCCGCCACCGAAACGCCCTCCCCGGAGGGGCCCCGAATCAACATGCTGACGGCCATCCGGCGCGCCCTCGAAGCCGAGCTTCGCGACAATCCCCGGGTGGTGGTGTTCGGCGAGGATGTGGGGCCCAAGGGAGGGGTCCATGCAGCAACCCTCGGCTTGCAGGAGCGGTTCGGCGAGACGCGGGTGTTCGATACTTCGCTCTCTGAGGAAGGAATTATCGGCCGCGCGGTGGGGATGGCCCTGGCCGGGCTCCTGCCGGTGCCCGAGATCCAGTTCCGCAAGTATGCCGACCCGGCCACCGAACAGCTCCATAACTGCGGAACCATTCGCTGGCGCACCAACAACCGGTGGGCCGCCCCCATCGTGGTCCGGCTTCCCGGCGGCTACGCCCCCAAATGCGGAGACCCGTGGCACAGCGTCTGTGGGGAGGTTATCTGGGCTCACGCCACCGGTTGGCAGGTGGCGATTCCCTCGAATGCGGAGGACGCGGTCGGCCTCCTTCGCACCGCCATGCGGAGCAACAATCCCACCATCTTCTTCGAGCACCGCGCGCTGCTCGATGCCGCCTCGGCCCGGCGTCCCTATCCGGGCGACCGGTTCGTGGTGCCGTTCGGCAAGGCGCGGGTGGCGCTCGCCGGGGATCGGCTCACCGTGGTCACCTGGGGCGCCATGGTGGAACGCTGCGAGGCCGCTGCCCGGGCCTCGGGACAGTCGGTCGAGGTGCTCGACCTGCGGACCGTGGCCCCGTGGGACCGGGACACGGTCATCGCCTCGGTCCGGCGCACCCGCCGCTGCCTCATCGTGCACGAGGATACCCGCACCGCCGGATTCGGCGCGGAAGTGAGCGCCACCCTGGCCGAGGAGGCGTTTCTTTCGCTCGATGCGCCGATTGCCCGGATGGCCGTTCCGGATGTTCCCACGCCCTACAATGTGGCGCTCATGAACGCCGTGCTGCCCCAGGTCAAGGACCTCGCAGCCCGCATGACCGGCCTGATCGAGTACTGATCCTGCGGCGGCCCATCGGCTCGCGGTGTTAGAATCCTGCCACTCGTCAACCCACGGTCACCCATGTCGGATGTGACGGACGTTCGGCTTCCTGGGGATCAATCGGAGGGCAGCACCCACGAGGTGGGCCACTGGCTCAAGGGGGTGGGAGACCCCGTCCGCAAGGACGAGCCGCTGCTCGAGGTCATCACCGACAAGGTGACGGTGGAGGTCGCGGCCCCGGCCGACGGCGTGCTGGCCGAGATCCTCAAGCAGCCGGGCGAACCAATCGAGAAAGGCGAGGTGCTCGGGCGGATCCGCGCCGGCGCCCCAACGCAAGCCAAGGTCGCCACGCCGGCGGCCCGAGTCGCCGCACCGCCCGACCGTCCGGCCAGCCGCCCGCCCGAGCTCAGTCCCGCCGTCCGCCGCCTGATCCAGGAGCAAGGCCTCGACCCGGCGCAGATCACCGGTACCGGAGTCGGAGGCAGGGTAACGGTCCAGGATGTGGAAGCCTATCTCAGCCGCACTTCCCACGGCCCAACCGTCCGACCGCCCGACCACCCCGATTCCAGCCGGCTGGTTCCCCATTCGGCCATGCGGCGCAGCATCGCGGAGCACATGATCCGGAGCGTGCAGGCCGCGCCCCACGTAACCGCCGTGTTCGAGGCCGACCTAACCCGGGTTGAATCCCACCGGAAAGCCCAGTCAAGGGAGCGTCCGACCTATACCGCTTATTTCGTCC
>DATECI010000264.1:0-3225 GCA_035286985.1 Gemmatimonadales bacterium | reverse complement strand
ATAGATTTCCCGCGCCAGCACCCAGAGCCGCACCCCGACCCCGAACCAGTCGAGGGAGGCCAAGCCAAGCCCAACGACGACCCAGATCTACTGAATCCGGGGTATGGCCTGGAGGAGCTCGTCGAAGTTCCTGCCGTAGAGCAGGAGAGCCCCGAATCCGATCAAGGAGCCGAGCACGAAGAGCTCGAATCCCCGCCGGAGGACCCGCGGGGTCAGAAGTCTGGCCATGAAGGCTCTAACTTAACTCCCGTGACCGAACCTGTCCTCCGCATCGTCAACGCCCGACAGCACAACCTGAAGGGGATCACGGTCGACCTGCCGCGCCGGCGGCTGGTCGTCGTCACCGGTCCTTCCGGCTCAGGCAAGAGCAGTCTGGCGTTCGATACCCTCTACGCCGAGGGCCAGCGTCGGTACATCGAGTCGCTCTCGACCTACGCCAAACAGTTTCTCGAGCGGATGCCGAAGCCGCTGGTGGACCGGCTAGAGGGGATCCCCCCTGCGGTGGCGATCGAGCAGAAGAACCCGACGGTTTCGAGCCGATCCACCGTCGGCACCGCAACCGAGATCTACGACTTCCTGCGGCTGCTCTGGGCCCGGGCCGGGACCACCTTCTGCCGCAAATGCGGCCATCCCGTCGGGAAAGACACCCCGACGGACGCTGCGGCGCGCATCGGGCAGTTGGGTGACGCGCCGGTCCAGGTCTGCTTTCCGCTCCCTCCGTCGGCCCGGGTCACCCCCTCCGCCCTGGTCGAGAATCTGCGTGCCCTGGGGTTTCTCCGGCTGGTGGTTGGGGAGATCGAGCTGCACCTGGACGATCTCCCCTCGGAAACCGAGCTGGCCGGGGCGACCGAAGTCCTGGTGGTCGTAGACCGGGTCCGCGCGGCCGATTTGGACCGGATAACCGAAGCGGTGGCGCTGGCGTTTGCCGAAGGAGAGGGGATCTGCGTGCTGCTTCATCCCGCGGGGCGGTTGCGATTCACCGAGCATCCCGCCTGCAGCGGGTGTGACACTCCGGCCCTGCCCCAGACCCCGCTGCTGTTTTCCTTCAACAATCCCCGCGGTGCTTGCGGGGGCTGCAACGGGTTCGGCGCGGTCCTGGAATACGACGAATCCCTGGTCGTACCGGATTCACGGAAGAGTCTTCTCGACGGCGCAATCGACCCCTGGACCAAGCCCCGCTACGAGAGCCGACGCAGGCTCCTGCTCGAAACCGCCCGCCGGCTTGGCGCGGACCCCACCATTCCCTGGCGCTCCCTCAAGGCCGGGGTCCGGCGCGAGCTGCTCTATGGCAAGATGGGCCGCTACCTCGGAATCTTTCCGTTCCTCAAGGGACTCGAGAAGAAGCGTTACAAGCAGTACATCCGGGTTTTCCTGCGGCAGTACCAGCTCGCCAAACTCTGTCCTGCGTGCAGCGGGACCCGGCTCAACGAGCATGCCCGGGCGGTGCACCTGGCAGGCTGCAGCATCGCCGAGGTAGCGGCACTCCCCCTCACCGCGCTGCGGGAATGGCTCGGCAGCCTGGGCCTGACCGGGATGCAGCGCGAGATCGCCGCCTCCGTGCTGGACGAGCTGCTGGCCCGGGTGGACGTGATGCTCGAGGTCGGCCTTGGCTACCTGGCGCTCGACCGCCAGGCCCGAACTCTTTCGGGGGGAGAAGCCCAGCGCATTGCGCTGGCCAACGCGCTGGGCGCGCGGCTGGTGGACGCGCTCTACGTACTCGACGAGCCCTCGATCGGACTGCATCCCCGGGATACCGACCGTCTGCTCGCCCTGCTGCGCCGGCTCCGTGACGGCGGCAATACCGTCCTGGTCGTCGAGCACGATCTGGCCGCCATCCGGCAGGCCGATTTCATGCTCGAGCTCGGGCCCGGCAGCGGCGAGCGAGGCGGCAGGGTGGTCCACGCCGGTCCACTGAACGGGGCGATCCTGACCCTCACCGGAGATTACCTGGCGGGACGAAAGCGGATCGCCGTGCCGAGCGCGCGGCGCCACCGGGGGCCGGCCTGGCTCGAGATCACCGGGGCCCGGCTGCACAACCTCGACGGGGTGGATGTCCGCATTCCGCTGGGAACCCTGACTGCGGTGACCGGGGTTTCCGGTAGCGGCAAGAGCACCCTGGTGCACGACGTGCTGTACCGGCAGCTCGAAGCCCGGCTCCACGGGGGGCATTCGGCCAAAGCGCACCTCGGCGAAGCGGTGGGAGACGTGGCGGGGTTGCGGGGCGCCGAGCATCTGAGCGACGTCGTGCTGGTGGATCAATCCCCGATTGGCCGATCGCCCCGGTCTAACCCGGTCACCTACATCAAGGCCTTCGACGAGATCCGGGAACTGTTCGCCGCCCAGCCCCTGGCCCGAAAGCGCCGCTACACTGCCGCGACCTTTTCCTTCAATCTGGCCGGGGGACGCTGCGAGACCTGCCAGGGGGCCGGGGCAGTCCTGATCGAGATGGTGTTCATGGCGGATGTGTTTGTCCCTTGCGAATCCTGCGGCGGCACCCGGTTCCGGCCCGACGTTCTCGAGGTGCGCATCAATGGGAAGTCCATTCACGACGTGCTCCAGTGGACCGTTGATGAGGCGATCACCCGGTTCCACCACCAGCCGAAGCTCGGCGCCGCTCTCTGGCAGCTCCAGCAGGTAGGGCTCGGCTATCTCCGCCTGGGCCAGTCCGCAACCACGCTTTCGGGAGGGGAGGCCCAGCGGCTCAAGATCGCCCGGGAGCTGAGCCAGGCCGGGAAGCGGGCCGGACGAAAACTCTACCTGCTCGATGAACCCACGACCGGGTTGCACCTGGACGACGTGCGGGTGCTGATCCAGGTCCTCGACCGGCTGGTGGATGCCGGCAACACCGTGCTGGTGATCGAGCACCATCTCGACGTGATCAAGCGGGCCGACTGGGTCATCGATCTCGGGCCGGAAGCGGGGGCCGAGGGGGGTAGAGTCGTCGGGGAGGGAACACCGGAAGCGATCGCGCAGTGCGAGGGGTCGCATACGGGGCGGTACTTGCGAGGAGAGCTGGGCCGCTAAACGGCGTCAACGGTCAACGGTCAACAGTCAACGGGAACTGCTCTTGCAGAGGAATAATCGCTGGCTGGGCAGGTCCCGTTGACTGTTCACTGTTCACGGTTCACGGTTCACTGTTCACGCTGTTCCCTTTGACCCCCAGCTCTCCTCGCAAGTACCGCCCCGTATGCGACCCCTCGCACTGCGCGATCGCCTCCGGCGTCC
>DATECI010000263.1:0-3766 GCA_035286985.1 Gemmatimonadales bacterium | reverse complement strand
AAAGACCCGCGAGATCCATAGCCCGGCAACTGCCGGCTTCGACGAGCAGCTCTGGCCCGTCAATTTCATGATCATCGTCCTGGCCGGGTTTCTCGTGGGCGTCATCTGCGCCCAAGGCAACTTCAACGCCGGCCGGATCGGGTTCTTCGACAACAGCTACATCCACCTGGGCATGGTGGCGCTCTTGGTGGGAGTGCTCCTTTGGGCCGTGACCTGGCTCCGCGGCGCGATGCAGCGCCGCGTCCAGCTCTGTATCCTGTTCAGCTTGCTGGTCCACCTGGGGCTGGCGATCTACCTTCACGGGCAGTACTTGGCGCTGGCGGCGGAGAGGGGATGGGCCGAAACGCTGGAAGTCGCTTACCCGCAGGAGCGGATCACCGTGCCCGACTATCCGTGGCACCACCCCGATCAGCCTCGCTCGGTCGAGAGCTTCGAAAGGCCGGTCCAGACCGACGTGCCCGACGGGCTCGGCCTCGAGCCGGTCGAGAGGCACCCGACCGAGCAGGAGGCGAGCGTCGAGCGGCCCATACCGGTCGAGCCCCAAACACCTCCCGAACAGCCCGATCCGGCGGAGATTCGTCGCGCGGAGCTGAGCCCGCCCGAGCGCGAGGAGAAGACGGCCGAGCAAATCAGCCGCCAGCAGTCGGAGCATCGTCCGGAGCCCGACGCCGAAGTCCCCTTGCCCGAGATCCCGCCGGCCAGGGCGATCGAGCCGAGTCCGGCCAACGACCTCGAATCCGAATCTGCGCTGGCCGAGCGGAACGCCAGCGCTCCGGAAGTCCTCCGACAGGCCCAAGACCACTCGCCACTACCCATTGAAAGCGTGACCCCGCTGACCTCGAGCATGGCCCGGCAGGCTTCGCAGGAGAAACCGCCCGAGATCGACCCGATCCCCGCCAGGCCCGTCACCTTGGCGCGGACCGACAGCGGGGTCACTCTCCCCTCGGCGACCATGGCCGCAGAAAACGTGACGGCCCCCGCTGCGCCGGGCGGGGCGGTGCCCAGCAGCATCGAGATCGTATCCTCGGCCGCCCCGGTCGAGCGGTCCGATAGCCTGGCCCTGCGGCGTGCCAACACGGCGGCCGCCGGCGCCGCCGAGTTTGCACTGGGGTCCTCCCGGGTCGTCGCCCGGGTCGGACAACCCCGCGCCGAGGGCGGGAGTCGTCCCTCGATCGACCCCAACGCGGATCAACGGCGGATCGCCCGGGCTCCCACCGGGATGCCCATGCCGACGAGTCTGGATCCCGCGATCGCTCGGGTTCCTGCGGTCGCGGCGGCTCGCGGTGGTGGTGGGCCTTCGGTTCCGTCGCCCGAGGCAAGGGCGGCACCGGTCGGATGGGCGGGAAGCATTGGAGCCCCCGCGCCGGCCCGCACCTCGCTGGCCGGTTCCGGGCCGTCCCATCCTCAGGGGATGAACGGTCTGGTGGCCGTGGCACCTTTGGCTCGTGTAGCTGGCCCGGCGATCTTGTCTTCCTCCCAAGCGGGCGGAGGGGCCCCGATGCCTGCCCGGAAAGTCGGGCGGGCGTTCTCGAGTGATGCGACCGTCGAAGTTCCCCAGCTCGCCGCCGGTCCCCCACGCGGCGGTCTGGCCGCCGGGCCGGAATTGGAGGTCCAGGCGAGCGGACAAGAGGAGCAAGTCGCCGGGCTTTCGGGCAGCCTGTTGGCACAGCCCCGCGCCGGGGCCCCTCGATCACTGACCGATTCCGGTCCGCGGTTTTCCACGGCCATCGCTCGCCGGGCGATCGCTTCGCAAGAGGAATCGGGGCGTGTGGGCGAAAGCCCTGCCAACAGCGCCACGTTGGCCAAAGCGAGGGCCGGCCCCAAGTTGCCGGCGGCCGTGGTCCCGTTGGAGAACGTTCCCATCGCCGGGGCAGGCGGAGAGTCGGCGGCCCAAGGGGCACAGCCGAGCATGCTCAAGATCGGTCCAGACACCGCAACGGGGCCGGGCGAGTCGCCCAACCCGAGCGCCCGAGCCGCCGGAGGTGACGCGGGTGTTGGGGCGGCCGGCGGCGACGCTGTCGGCGGCCCGGTTCGTCAGGAGGTTGGGCTTCCGGTGCGGGTCGCCGCGTCCGTGGGCCCGGCCGACTTGAGTGCCGACCGCGTTCCGGTAGCGGGGATTCCCGGTCGCCGTGCCCGCCCGGAAGGCGAGATCACGCTCGCCGTCGTCCCCCGTTCGGTGCTCACGCGGAGTGCCACCGGGCGGCCGGCGATCGACGGCCGGGTCCGCGAACTGCCCGCGGAAGCCTTTCAGCAGCGGGACCCTGATCGTCGCTTTGACGCGGCAAGGCAACACGGGTCCACCGAAGGGAGCGAGCAGGCCGTGGAGATGGGGCTCGACTTCCTGGCCCGGCATCAGTTCCCCGACGGCCATTGGAGTCTCGACCGCTCCCCCGGAGCCGATCAAGCGGCGCCCGGCGATGCCGATTCGGTTGCGGGGGAGGTCCGGGCCGATACCGCCGCCACCGGCCTGGCCCTGCTGGCGTTCCTCGGAGCCGGCTACACCCACATGGATAACAAGCACCGCGCCGTGGTCCGCAAGGGGATCGACTGGCTGGCGGCGAACCAGCAACCCAGCGGGCAACTGTTCACGCCCGCCACCGATGGCGACCGGGCCGGGCGGATCTACGGGCACGGCATCGGGGCGATCGCCCTATGTGAGGCGTACGGCATGACCCGTGATCCCCTGCTCCGCGAGCCGGCCGGCAGGGCCATCCGATTCATCGTCGACGCGCAGCACCCGACCCTGGGCGGCTGGCGCTACACGCCCGAAGACGGCCAGACCACGTGGCGCAAGGAGTCCGACACGTCCGTCTCCGGCTGGCAGTTGATGGCGCTGAAGAGCGCGCAGATGGCCGGCCTGGAAGTCCCCGCCGACGTCATGCAGAAGGCCGGCCGCTGGCTCGACCTGGCCCAGACCGACGGCGGCGCACGGTACATGTACAATCCCTACGCGGGCGACGAGCCCGACCAGCAGCGCCGCGGCCTGGTTCCCAACCGGGCGATGACCGCCGAAGGGCTCTTGATGCGGATGTACCTGGGCTGGAATCGCGACCATCCGGCCCTGATCGGCGGGGCCGATTACCTCAGACAGAACCTCCCCGAAGTGAGCGCCCGCGCCCAGTCGCTCCGCGACGTCTACTACTGGTACTACGCCACCCAGGTGATGTTCCAGATGCAGGGCGACTACTGGACCGGCTGGAACGACCGGCTGCGTCCGCTGCTGCTAACGAGCCAGGTGCGGGAAGGACCGCTCTCGGGGAGCTGGGATCCCGATCGCCCCGTCCCCGACCGCTGGGCCCACGCCGGCGGCCGCCTCTACGTCACCACCCTGAACCTGCTGATGCTCGAAGTCTACTACCGCTACCTGCCGCTCTTTAAGACGCTCACCGACGACGTTGTTCTTAGCACGCAGTAGGCAGGGGGCAGCAGGTAACAGGCAGTGAGCAGCAGGCAGCTATCAACGAAGCTCCAGAATCCGCATTCGCGCCCCTCAAGCGGGGGTCTTCGGTCGGCGATATGTCTGGCGCTCGGTCGCGGATTTGGATCCGGCGAACGTCAGAGACATACGAGCCCGATTCGCTGACCGAAACTCCTACCCCGCCTGTGTGTCAGATAGGGGTCCTTTTTCGACGTGTCTCGGAATAGGTATGGCTTGATGGGACAGCAACTCGAATCGGTATGCCGAACGACAGCGATCACGGCGCGGCGGTCCGACGATCCCCTATCTAAGGACCCACGCAAGCCGCTGATCCCGTGCATTCCGCGG
>DATECI010000262.1:0-3044 GCA_035286985.1 Gemmatimonadales bacterium | reverse complement strand
CGTCTCGCTGATGGTGGGGATCAAATAGTCATGGAGGTTGGGGTTCGCGATTCCCTCATCGGGGGCGATCTGAGTGTCCTCCAGCAGCGTTTCGCCGAGGCCCATGATGATGGAGCCTTCCACCTGGCCGTGGAACGTCATCGGGTTGATCACCGTCCCCGCGTCGCTGAAGTCGGTGACCCGGTCGACTTTCACGGCGCCGGTCTCCAGGTCGACGGTCACCTCGGCCACCGCGGTCGAGAAGCTGTAGGCCGGTGAGGTCCCGACCGTGCTTCCCTTGAAGTCGCCGCCCAGGTACTTCGGCGGCTGGTATGACCCCGTCCCCACCACCGGGCCGTTGCGGGCGAACGCCAGGCGGGCCACAGCGGCCCATTCGACGGTTCGGTCAGGGTTCCGGCTCGAGAAGATGCGCCCTTCCCGGGCCACCAACTCGCCGGCATCGCATCCGAGCTCGCCCGACGCGATCTCCAGGAGCTGGGCCTTCACCTGTTGTGCGGCCGCCCGGACTGCGTTGCCCCCCATAAGGGTGAGGCGGCTCGAGTAGGCGCCCAGATCCAGGGGGCTGGTAACCGTATCACATTCCACCAGCCAGACCTGCTCGTAGGGTACTCCGAGCTCCTCGGCCGCGATCTGCGCCAGCACCGTATCGGAGCCCTGCCCGATTTCGGCGGCCGCGATGTGCAGCGAAACCGCGGTGCCGTCCTCCTGGACCCGAATCAGGGCGTTCGAATGGGGGAAGTCGGACCGGTAGATCGGGTAGCCGGCCCCGGAGACGAATCCTCCGCATCCCACCCCAATCCCCTGGCCCGGTGGAAGGGTGGCTCTCTTCTGGAGCCAGCCGGAAGCTTCGCGGGCCCGCAGGAGGGTCTCGGTGAACTCGCACGAGGAAATGTCGAGCGCGTTACAGGTCCGGGAGCCCGGGGTCATCGCGTTCCGGAGCCGGAGCTCGAAGGGGTCGAGGGCGAGGTCTTCCGCGAGCATGTCGAGGAGCGACTCGAAGGCGAAGCGAGGCTGGGGCACTCCGTGGCCACGGAAGGCACCCGAGGCGGGAAGATTGGTGTACACCCGGATACCTTCGTAGCGGTAGTTGGGCATCCGGTAGAGCGTCGGCAGCATCGCGCCCGCGTAGTAGGCGGTGATGACGCCGAAGGAGGTGTACGCGCCGCCGTCCAGCACCACCCGTTGCTCGACCGCGGTGATGGTGCCGTCCCGCTTCACGCCGATCTTGAGATCGATGTACTGCTTGTGACGCCCCCGGAAATGCCGGTGCATCTCCTCCCGGGAATACTCCATCAGAACCGGCCGGCCGGTGCGCTTGGCCAGGATGGCCGCGCAGAAGTCGAGCGGGGTCGCTTCCGCCTTGCAGCCGAACCCTCCGCCCACCGCCGGCCGCACCACCCGGATGTTGCCCATCGGGATGCCGAGGGTCCGGGAGAGAGAGCGGTGCAGGTAGTGCGGTGTCTGGGTCGAGGACCACAGGGTTAACCGGTCGCCGTGGTGCTCCCATCGCGCCAGGGCGGCGTGCGGCTCCAGCGGACTCTGGTACGCGCGGTTGCCCACGAAGCGCTGCTCCCGGACGTGGTCCGCCTCGGCGAAGCCCGCGGCCACATCGCCGAAGTGCCAATCCACCCGGGTGTTGACGTTGTGGGCGTAGCGGGGATTCTCCGGGTGGATGAGCGGTGCGCCGGGCGCCATGGCCTCATGGGCGTCGAACACCGCGGGCAGCGGCTCGAACTCGACCTCGATGAGCCGGAGGGCGCGTTCCGCGGTTGCCTCGTCCACCGCGGCCACCGCGGCGATTTCATCCCCCACGTAGCGCACCCGGTCCTGGGCCAGGATCTGCTCGTCCTCCCGCGCCGGGCTGACGCCGTACCAGGTGGCGGGCACGTCGGCGCCGGTGATCACGGCCAGGACGCCGGGGAGCGCCCGCGCCTTCGAGACATCGATCCGGCGGATAATGCCATGGGGGATCGGGCTGCCGAGGATCTTGCCGTGGAGCATGCCGGGCAACCGGAGGTCCGCGGTGTACTTGGCTCGGCCGGTCACCTTGTCGGGCGCATCGGTGCGCGGCACCGGCTGGCCGACCACCGCATGGTCCCGGTGTTGATCGCGCTCTTCCTCGGGGCGGCTCGTTGCGCCTTGGCGCAGCGAAGCGACGGCCCGAATGATCCGCGGATAGGTCGCGCACCGGCAGAGATTCCCGCTCAGGGCCTCCTTGATCTCGGCCGGCCCGGGGTTCGGGTTGTGGTCGAGGAGGGTTTTTGCCGCCATGACCATGCCGGGCGTGCAGAATCCGCACTGCAGCGCTCCGTGCGTGACGAATGCTTTCTGAAGCGGATGCAGGTCACCGCCCTGGGCCAGCCCCTCGATGGTGAGGATCTGCTTCCCGTCTGCGGCGGCCGCGAGCATCAGGCAGGAAGCGACCGGTGCGCCATCGACCTGCACCGTGCAGGCCCCGCAGTCTCCGGTCCCGCAGCCTCGTTTGGTTCCCGTCAGGTCGAGTTGATCCCGGAGGACGGCCAGCAAGGTGGTATTGGGCGTGACGGCAATGGCCTGCTCCTCGCCGTTAACCCGCAAACGCACCATCATCTCGCTGCTCACGGACCTGCCGCCCCGGCCCGGGCCGCGGCCTCGCTCAGGGCCCGCCGCGCCAGCACGGTCACCAGCTCGCGCCGGAACGCGGCCGAGCCGCGGAGGTCGCTGATCGGAAGGGCCTCCTCGGCGCTCACCGCGCCGGCCAGGGCGAACAGCTCGACCGAGGGGCGCTCGCCCTCGAGGACGGCCGCGGCCCGGGTGGCCAGGAGCGGCACCGGCGCGACGGCGCCCAGGACGATCCGAGCCCCGGCAATTCGCCCCTCCCCGAGCTCCACCCGGGCGGCCACCGCCGCAACGGCCAGGGTCGAGCTGCGGCGGGCGAAGCGCTGGTAGCTGACCCCCGACGACTCGGGCTGGGGAGGAATCAGGACCGCGCCGAGCAGCTCGCCCGGCTGGAGGACCGTGTGGCGCGGGCCGACAAAGAAATCCTCGGCAGCCACCTCGCGCAG
>DATECI010000261.1:0-11939 GCA_035286985.1 Gemmatimonadales bacterium | reverse complement strand
GGAGCTGATCCCGGTGGAGCCGGTCGGCCTCCTCGAGCTCCGGAGCGAACTTGAGAGGGAGTGACTGCGTGGCCTGCCCCGCCGCCAGAGCCTTCCCATACGGTCCCGCCTCGGGAAGGAGCCAAAGGGGTGGGGTCAGCTTGTAGCGTCGCTCTTCGATCGCGGCCCGGACCAGCAACACCGCCAGGACCACGAAGCTGAGCAGCGAGACGACGCTCAGAACAACTGGCGCTATGGGCCGGCGGTCCAGCCGGATCTGGTCGAGCTCGTCGAGCAGCAGCAGTCCCCCGGGCGGTTGCTGGGGCGCCCTGCGAGCGCGGATCCGAAGCGCCCCGCCATCCATGGGGAGCTTGCCGGTCCGAACCAGAACACCTTCCGGGTCGCTGGCGTCGATCAACCGGTAGTATCCGGACCGGGAGGTTGGCGAGGTGGAACGGAGGTCCACGACATCGCCTTCGAGTCGCACTTCGGTGGCACCGAGCGTCGCCCGTTTCACCTTGACGTCGGCAATCCAGGACTTCTGCGCTGGCGCGGATGCCTGAAGCACGGCTCCAACAGAAAGGAGATACCAAACCGGCGACAACATCATACAAAGATAATCCCGATGCCTGACCTTCTTGAACCGGGTGAACCCGGTGGCTAAGTTTCAGCGTTCCATCTGGTTAGCTCATCCCGAACGGACCATGCCTACCTACGAGTATTTCTGCCCCTCGGGGCACGAGTTCGAGCGATTGCAACGAATGACCGGTCCTACCCGGGTCCGCTGCCCGGAATGTGGTCGGGTGGCCTCGCGCCGGATCTCGGGGGGGGGAGGCCTGATCTTCAAGGGATCCGGCTTCTACATCACCGACTACGGCAAGGATGGGAAAGGCCGCTCCACCGAATCCGAGGCCGAGTCCAAATCCGAAACGGCCAGCAAGTCCGGGACCCCGGAGCCGTCCGCCAAGCCGAACGAAACCCCCGCCCGATCCGACCAACCGGAAAAGCCCGCGAAGAAATCCAGCCGCAAGAAAGCGTCCTCGTGACCGAGGTGATTCGGGAGGCGCTCTCCCGCGTGGCCGAGGCGATGGGCGCTCCCCGGGCGTCCTTCGTGCTGGAACGGCCTCGGGAAGCGGGCCATGGGGACCTGGCCACCAACCTGGCCATGGTCATCGCGCGGGCCCGGAAGACCAACCCTCGCCAAGTGGCGGATGCGGTGGTGGCCGAGCTGGCCCTTCCCGAGGGGGTCGTCTCCCGCACCGAGATTGCAGGCCCCGGGTTCATCAACTTCTGGCTGGCCGATACCCAGCTCGCCGCCGCCCTCACCACGATCGTGCGGGCCGGAGACCGCTACGGCCGGGCCGACTTTGGCCGGGGCGTGCGGGTTAACGTGGAATTCGTTTCCGCCAATCCCACCGGGCCGCTCCACGTGGGCCACGGCCGGGGCGCGGCGATCGGCGATGCTATCGCGGCCCTCCTGGAATGGACCGGACACGAGGTCACCCGCGAGTTCTACATCAACGATGCCGGAGTTCAGGTCGACCGCCTGGTCCAGAGTCTCTGGGCCCGGATCCGCCAGCAGCGGGGCGAGTCGGCCGAGCTCCCGGAGGGCGGCTACCACGGGGAATACCTGATCGAAGCCGCCGGGCGGGCCCGGGCCGAGCTCGATCCGGCAGGGCTCGACGGCCCGGTCGAGCGGGCCGCTCCGGCGCTCCGGGCATTCATCCTGTCCCAGCAGCGCGCCGAGCAGGACGAGCTGCTCCGCGATTTCGGGGTGCGCTTCGATCGGATGAGCTCGGAGCGCGCGATGTACGATGAGGGCCGGGTCGCGGCGACCCTGGCCGAGCTCGACGCCAAGGGGCTCACCTACCAGCGGGACGGTGCCCTCTGGCTCCGCAGCGAGATCCATGGCGACGACAAGGACCGGGTGCTCCGGAAAAGCGATGGCACCCTCACCTACCTGGTCCCCGATCTGGCCTATCACCGCGACAAGCACGAGCGGGGCTTCGACCGGGTCATCGATGTGTGGGGCGCCGACCACCACGGCTACATCGCCCGGATGCGGGCCGCCCTTCGGGCGCTGGGTTATCCCGAGGACTTTTTCGAGGTGGCGCTGGTGCAACTCGTCAAGGTGACCCGCGGAGGGGAGGAAGTCCGGATGTCCAAGCGGGCCGGCGACTACGTCACCCTGCGCGAGCTGCTCGACTGGGTCGGGGTGGATGCGGCCCGCTATTTCTTCCTGATGCGCCGGAGCGAAGCGCCCTTCGTCTTCGACGTGGACCTGGCCCGGAAGCAGACCGAGGAGAATCCGGTCTTTTACGTGCAGATGGCGCACGCCCGGATGAGCGGGATTTTCCGGGTGGCGGGCACGGCCCCGGAAGCTGCCGGGGATTCCGCCTCCCTGGAAAATCTCCCGGCCGCGGAAGATGCCGACCTCCTGAAGCTGCTCGCCCGGTTTCCCGAGCTCGTGGCCGGCGCGGCCCGGGCCCGGGAGCCGCACCGGATCACCGGCTACCTGGAAGAGCTGGCCCAAAGCGCGCACGCCTGGTACCACCGGTGCCGGGTCCTGGGCGAGCCCGCGCCCATCGAGGCGGCCCGGCTGGTCCTGGCTCGGGCGGCCCGGCAAGTCCTCGCCAACGGTCTCCGGCTCCTGGGTCTCTCCGCTCCCGATCGGATGTGAAGCATGAGTCTCCTGGTCGTGGGGAGCGTGGCGCTCGATTCCATCTTCACGCCCTTCGGCGAAACGGCCGACGCGCTGGGCGGCTCGGCGGTGTATTTCAGCATGGCCGCTTCGCTCCTCCATCCGGTCCGGGTGGTCGGGGTCATCGGCACTGATTATCCGGTCGCGGCGCTCGAGCATCTCGCGGCGCGGGGAATCGACTGGTCCGGCGTAGAGCGAGCCGAGGGGGAGAGCTTTCGGTGGAAGGGGAAGTACTCCTACGATCTCCAGAGTCGGGAGACCCTGGAGACCCGGCTCGGCGTCTTTGCCAGCTTCCAGCCCAAGCTCCCGCCAGGATGGCGGGATGCCCGGTACGTCTTCCTCGGCAACATCGATCCGCTGCTCCAGCTCAACGTGCTGGACCAGGTGACTGCGCCGAGGCTGGTGGTGTGCGACACCATGAATTACTGGATCAAGAGCCAGAAGCACGATCTGCTCAAGCTGCTCAAGCGGGTGGACATCCTCCTGGTCAACGACAGCGAGGCCCGGGAACTCTCGGGAGACTGGAACATTCACCGGGCCGGCCGGTGGATTCTTTCTCGGGGACCCAAGCGGCTGGTGGTGAAGCAAGGCGAATACGGCGCGCTGCTCATCGAGCCGGATCGCACCTTCTACGTCCCGGCCTACCCGCTCGAAGAGGTGTTCGATCCGACCGGGGCGGGGGACGCGTTTGCCGGCGGCTTCATGGGATATCTGGCCCGGGCCGATTCGGTCGAGCCGGCGCAACTCCGGAGAGCCATGGTCTACGGGGCGGCAATGGGAGGGTTTGCGGTGCAGGGATTCGGACTCAAGGGTTTTGATGGCCTCGACCTGGGTACCGTACAGGAGCGAGTCCAGGCCTTCGTGGACCTGACCCACGTGCCGATGGCAGAGCCGTTGCCGTGAGCGAAACCCGCTACGGCCGCGCCGGGGTGGATCTGGCCCGGGCCGAGTCGGCCAAGGAGCGGATAGCGGCACTCCTCGCGCAGGGCCGGACCGCCAATGCGCGGGGCAAGCTGGGCGGCTTCGGAGGCATGGTTCGGGTGCCATCCGGCTTCGCCTCCCCGGTGCTGGTAATGAGCACCGATGGAGTGGGGACCAAGGTGCTGGTGGCGCGGGCGGCGGAACGCTACTCGACCGTAGGGGAGGATCTGGTCAACCACTCGGTGAACGACATCCTGGTGCATGGCGCAGCTCCGCTCGCCTTTCAGGACTATATCGCGGGCGCCGCGCTCACCCTCGAGCAGATCGAGTCCCTGGTCGAAGGGGTGGCTCGGGGCTGCCGGCGCCATGAGATGGATCTTGCGGGCGGCGAAACCGCGGAGATGCCGGGAGTGTACCGGGAAGGGGATTTCGATCTGGCGGGAACGATCGTGGGGGTCGTGGAGGAGGCGAAAGCCATTCATGGAGACGCCATCGGGCCCGGCGATATCCTGGTGGGCTACGCCTCGACCGGTTTGCACACCAACGGTTACACCCTGGCCCGCAAGATCCTCTTCGAGGAACAGCGGCTCCGACTCGAGGACCCGCTGGGAGATACCGGGCAGTCCGTTGCCGATGCGCTGCTGGCCCTCCATCGGAGCTACTACTCCACCGTCTTCCCGATGCTGCCCCTGGTGTCGGGCCTGGCCCACATTACCGGCGGAGGGATTCCGGGCAATCTGGTGCGGGTGCTGCCGGAGGGATGTGAGGCGCGGATCGAATCGGGCAGCTGGGAGGTGCCGCCGCTTTTCCGCTACCTGCAGGAGGTCGGCGGGATTTCGGCTCCGGAAATGCGCCAGGTATTCAACCTTGGCGTGGGGTTCATTGCCATCGCTCCGGCCAGGCATGGCAGTGCGCTCCAGGACCAGGCCGCCCGAGCCGCCGTCCGTACCTGGATCATCGGCGAGGTGCGCAAGGGAGAGCGGAGCGTCCAGTTTGTCTGATGGCCCTTAGACCCGAAACCCGCGCCCGGGCTCGCGCGCTGCAGCTGCTCTACGCGTGGGAATCGGACCGGCGTCCCGCGCCCGAGCGGCTGCTGGTCCGGCTCGACCGCCTCGTGGGGAAGGATCCCGAGGTCCGGCGCTACGCCACGGCGCTTTTTCGGGGCGCGGTGTCCGAATGGGAGAAGCTGGATGCCCTCATTGCACCCGCCTCGGCGCACTGGCGGCTCGACCGGCTCGCCCTGGTGGACCGGATCATCCTGCGGCTGGCGGTGTACGAGCTGGTGCACCGCCTGGTCCCACCCCGCGTGGCTATCGACGAGGCCCTGTGGCTGGCGCACCGGTTCGGGGGCGCCCAAACCCCGGGCTTCGTCAACGGGGTCCTCGACCAGGTGGCCCGGTCGCTCGGCCAGCTGTGAGAATCCTCCTGGTGAACTGGCAGGATCCGGAAAATCCCCACGCGGGGGGTGCTGAGCTCCACGCCTTCGAGCTCTTTTCCCGGCTGGTGACGAGGGGGCATCCTGTCCATCTCGTCTGCTCGGGATGGCGGGGTGCCGCCCGCACCGCTCTTCTTGGGGGCATTTCGGTCGAGCGGCATGGCGGGCGGCACGGCTTCGCGCTGGCGGCCCGAGCCGCGGTGAGGAATGCGCTGGCCGCCCAGCCGTGGGATATCGTGGTCGAGGACATCAACAAGCTGCCGCTCTTCCTGCCCTGGCTCACCCCGCTTCCGTTCTGCGCGATCGTCCCGCATCTGTTCGGGACCACCGCATTCCAGGAGGCCTCCTGGCCGGTCGCCGCACTGGTCAACTTGGCGGAGCGGCCGATCCCCCGGGTCTACCGGCGGGCGGGATTTCATGCCATCAGTGAGAGTACCCGCGACGATTTGATCGACCGGGGCGTGCTTCCTAAGCAGATCCGGGTGATTCATCCGGGCATCGATGCCAGCCGGTACGCGCCGGCTCCTGGGCTTGACCGGACCAGTGCGCCGACCTTCTTATACGTCGGCCGGCTGCGGCGGTACAAGGGGATCGAGGTGGCCATTCGGGCCCTGGCGCTGGTCCGGGCTGAACGCGCCGACGTTTCTCTGGATATCGCAGGCGCCGGAGCCGATGAACCCCGCCTGCGCCGGTTGGCGGCCGGTCTCGGGCTCGGCTCGGCGGTCCGGTTTCATGGGTACGTAAACGAGGGGAGCAAGCTGGAGCTTTTTCGAAAGACCTGGGCCAACGTCTTCCCATCGCCCAAGGAAGGCTGGGGGCTCACGGTCATGGAGGCCGCGGGGTGCGGGACCCCCTCACTCGCCTCCGATAGTCCCGGCCTTCGCGACTCGGTGCAGCAGGGCAGGACCGGATACCTGGTGCCGCACGGAGATGCGCCGGCGCTCGCGGCGCGGATGCTCGAGCTCGCCGCCGCCCCGGAGCTGGTAGACCGGATGGGACGCGAGGCGCGGCGTGCCGCCCTGGCCTGGAGCTGGGATGACGCCGCCGCCGCAACCGAACGCCATCTCGCCGAGCTGATCGCCGGCCGGGACAAGGAGGAGGGATGATGCGGACTACGATCACCGCCCGGCACTGCGAATTGAGCGAGGCCCTGCGGACCCGGGCTCGGGACGTGGCCCGCCGGCTGGGGCAGCTTTCACCCCACGCGTTGGATGCGACCCTGGTGTTCGATATCGCGCCCCTCTTCCACTCGGTCGAGATCCGGCTCCATGCCCGGGGCCGCAAGATGCTGAAGGGCGCGGGCCGGGGGCCCGATCATCGAACCGCGCTGGATCGGGCCGAGGACAAACTGCGTCCCCAGCTGGTGAAATCCGCCGAGGTGCGGCAGCGGTCGCGCCGGGATATCGGGCAGCCGCGGCAGCGGTCCCAGTGAGCCTTCGTCCTCGCGATCTGCTCTCCCGGCGGGGCGACCCGCTCCAGCTCGAGTCGCTCACCGGGGAGCAGGGCCTCGATCGCCCGCTTCCGCAGCAGGACGTCGCGAGCCCCGGCCTGGTGCTCGCGGGCTACGTGGACCGGTTCGTCCCGGCCCGGGTCCACGTCCTGGGCGAGACCGAGATCAACTATCTCTACTCCCTCAGTGAAGAGCAGCTGCACCGCTCGCTGGAGCATTTCCTGAGCTTCGAGCCGCCCTGCGTTGTGATCACCAAGGCCCAGGACGTTCCACCCATCCTGCTGACGATGGCCAAGCAGCGCGGGGTGCCGGTGCTGCGGAGCCGGCTCAAGACCGGCGAGTTCTACCGGCGGATCAAGCCGATCCTGGAGGACGCCTTCGCGCCGCGCGCTACGCTGCACGGCTCGCTGGCGGATGTGTATGGCGTGGGGTTGCTTTTCACCGGCCGGTCGGGCATCGGGAAAAGCGAGTGCGTCCTCGATCTGGTGGAGCGGGGTCACCGCCTGGTAGCGGACGACATCGTGCTGGTGACCCGCAAGGGCAACGACATCCTGATCGGCCAGGGCCACGAGCTGGCGGCGCACCACATGGAGATCCGGGGCATCGGACTGATCGACGTGAAGGCGCTGTTCGGCATCCGGGCGGTGCGGGCCCAGAAGCGGATCGAGGTGGTGGTGCAGCTGGAAGACTGGGAGAAAACCAAGGATGCCGAGCGCACCGGCCTGTCCCGGCAGGAGGCCACCATCCTGGAGGTGAAAATCCCCAAGGTGGTGGTCGGGCTCAATCCCGGCAAGAATCTCACCGTGATTTCGGAGGTGGTGGCGATGACCCATTTGCTCCGCATGACGGGAGTGGACATCGCCACGGCGTTCAACGACCGGCTGATCAAACGGTTGATGGAGCAGCGGGGGCTCCGGGAATACCTCCAGGAAGACTACGAATGAGCCTCGCGCTGCATGGCGTGGTGGTAGCCCATGGCGAGGTGGCCCGGGCCCTGGTCGAGGCGGCGGAAGAAATCAGCGGGCTCCGGGGAGCGCTGACCGCGGTCTCCAACGCCGGCCTGGGCCGGGCCGACCTGGAGCGCCGGGTTATGGAGGCGGTGGCCGGGCGGCCCGCGATCGTGTTCGTGGATCTTCCCAGCGGGAGCTGCCTCTTCGCGGCGATGCGACGGGTGGGCGAGCCGGGAAACGTGCGGGTGGTGACCGGCGTCAACCTGATCATGCTGCTGGAGTTCCTGTTCCACCGGGAAGAACCGGTGGAGGAGGTCGCCCGGCGCGCCGCGGAAAGCGGGGCCAAGGGGATCGGCGCGCGCTGATGGCGATCGTGCTCGCCCGAGTGGACGACCGCCTGGTTCACGGCCAGGTGGTCATCGGCTGGGGCCGGCCGCTCGGGCTCAACCGGATCGTGCTGGTGGACGACGAGGTGCAGGAGAGCGCCTGGGAGCAGGAGCTGTACCGCATGGCGGTCCCTCCGGAGATCGCCCTGGATTTCCTGACCTCCGCCGAAGCGGCGCCCCGGCTGGCGGGATGGAATGCGGGTCGCGAGCGAGTGATGATCCTGGTCGGATCGATCGCCACCGCCGTGGACCTGCTGCGGCTTGCTCCCGGGGGCTTCCCCCAACTCAACCTCGGCGGGATCCACGCGGGGGCGGGCCGGACCGAACGGCTCCGGTACCTCCATCTCTCCGGAGAGGAAACCGCAATGCTCCAAGAGCTGGCGCGGGGGGGGCTCGAGATCAGTGCCCAGGATGTTCCCACGTCGCGGCCGATCCCGCTCCGGGAGCTGGCATGAGCGAGCTGCCGGTCCTCGCCCTGATCATCTGGGGCACGATCGTGGGGCTCGACCTCGCGAGCGTCCTCCAGGGCCTGCTGAGCCGGCCCCTGGTGGCAGGGGGCATTGCCGGGTGGATCATCGGCGATCCGGTGGCCGGGCTCACCATCGGCGGCACGCTGGAGCTGTTTGCCCTCGATGTCCTGCCGGTGGGGTCGGCCCGCTATCCCGATTACGGCGCGGCCACGGTGGCCGCGGTCGCTTTGGGGGCGTGGCAAGCCTGGCCCTCGGCCCTCGGTCCCTCGGTCCTGCTCGGTCTCGTGCTGGGCCAACTGGGTGGCTGGGCCATCGTGGCCCATCGCCGGGTCAATGCCAAGGCGCTGGCGAGCCTGGCCCCCCGGCTCGATCGGGGAGACCCCGGAGTGGCGGCGCGGCTGCACCTGCTGGGCCTTTCGAGTGATCTTGCCCGCAGCGCCACCCTCGCCGTGTTAGGTCTCGGCGCGGTAGGGCTCCTGCTCCGGCTGCCCCCGGTGGCCCTGGCCACCGGCCACGTCCTGACCCTCATCGTGGTGGCCGGCGGCTTCGTGGCCCTCGTCGGGGGGGCGCTTCGCCGGGCCGGCACGGCGCGCCGGATGCTCTGGCTTGCGGGCGGGCTGGGGCTGGGCCTGCTCAGCCTGGGACTCCGGTGAGGATCGGCCGGCTTCGAGCCCTGATCCGGCTGCTCTCGCTGCAGGCCTCTTATACCTATGAGCGGTTACAGGGGGTGGGTATCGCGGTGGCCCAGGAGCCGTTGCTCGAACCCCTGGGCAAGGACTCGGAACGGGCTCGGGCCGCGCGGGCCCGCTCGGCGCAGTACTTCAACGCCCATCCCTTTCTGGCCGGCATAGCGGTCGGCGCCCTGTCGCGGGCCGAGCTGGATGGTGAAGAGGGGAACCGGATTCTTCGGCTTCGGGCCGCGCTTTCCGGGCCGCTCGGTGCGCTCGGCGACCAGCTCTTCTGGGCGGGAATCGTCCCGGCCCTCATGGGGCTGGCCCTGGTGGCGGCGGCGCACGGCAGGGGCCTCGAAGCCGTGTTGGGGGTCGTGATCGGCTATAACGTGTGCCGGATCCTGGTGACCGGGTGGGGGCTCCGGCTGGGGCTTACCCACGGACTCGGAGTGGCCCATGAAATCGCCCAGTCCCGGCTCCGTGAGATAACGACCGGAGCCGGGGCGCTGGCAGCCTTCGTGATCGGCGGGGCGATTCCGTGGATCGCGCTCTGGCTGCTCCAAGGGGCGGGCCAGTCCCGTCTCTTCATGGTCGGGCTCGTGGCGGGGTCGGTCGGGCTGGGAGTGCTCACCCGTCGGCGCCCGCTCTCGGCTCCGGCGCTCACGCTGGGAGCGGCGGCGGTGACGCTGGTATGGCGCTGGGGTTCCCCATGATCCAGCTCGACGCCACGATCGTGAATCCGCTCGGTCTCCACGCCAGGCCCGCGGCCCAGCTCGTCAAGCTGGCCAATACTTTTTCCAGCGATATCCAGCTGCTCAAGGAGGGGGTGCCGGTGAACGGGAAAAGCATCATGGGAGTGATGATCCTGGCGGCGGAATGCGGCAGCATCATCACGATCCGGGCTCAGGGGGAAGACGAGGACGCGGCGGTGAACGCGCTGGCCGGCCTGGTGCGCTCGGGGTTCGGGGAATGACGACCAGCGAGCGGGTCCTCCGTGGGGTGGGGGTTTCGCCCGGCCTGGCCTACGCTCCGGCCGTGGTCCTCCATTGGCGCTTTCCCGACGTGCCCGACCGCGGGGTCGCGCCGAACGAGGTGGAGGGCGAGATCCAGCGTCTCCACGAAGCGGTGGCCGCGGTGGCGAGGAGTCTCAACCGGCTCCGCGAGCGGGTGCTGGAGCGGGCCGGATTCGAAGAAAGTCAGATCTTCGAAGCCCAGATCATGATGGCGCAGGATGCGGACTTCCTGGGCGAGGTCGAGCTGCTGATCCGGAACAACAAGCTGAGTGCTGAAACGGCCTACGAGTTCAAGGCGCTGGAGCTCCGCGCCGCCTGGGGAAGCGCCGGCACCCGGCTCCGCGAGAAGCTGGCCGATTTGCTGGCGACCCAGATCCGGGTATTGCGCTACCTGATGGGCGATCGGGAGGACGATGTGTTCGGCCTCCGGGACCACCGGCACGTCATCATCGTCGCGCACGAGCTCTATCCCGGCCTGACCGTTCAACTCGACCGGGACCAGCTGCTCGGCCTTCTGGCGGAGGAAGGCACTCGTACTTCGCACGCCGCGATTCTGGCGCATTCGCTGGGAATACCCTGTGTCATGGGCGCGGCCGGGGCGGTGGCGGGGATCACGTCCGGCACGATGGTGCTGCTCGACGGCACCAGCGGGATCGTGCTGATCGAACCGACGGTGGCGGAGCTCGAGGCGGCCCAGATTACCGCGGCGCGGCGCCACAAGCTCGAGCTCGAACTCGAGGCCAAGACCCTCCAACCGGCCACCACCCCCGACGGGGTGACCATGACGCTGATGGGGAACGTCGACCTTCCTGATGAGATCGACGTTGCCGCCCGGTATGGGGCCCAGGGAGTCGGCTTGCTCCGCACCGAGTTTCTGGTCGCGGGCCGGGCCCACCTCCCCACCGAGGAGGAGCAGTACCAGTACTTCCGCCGGGTAACCGCCGCGTTCCCCGATGACCCGGTGATCATTCGCACCTACGACCTCGGGGGCGACAAGTTCCCGGCCGCCTTTGCCGCACCTCCGGAAGCCAACCCGTTCCTCGGCTGGCGCTCGATTCGGGTCTGCCTCGATCAGCCGGAGATCTTTCGGCCTCAGCTCCGTGCGGTTCTGCGGGCGGCCGCGGATCGGAAGGTCGAGCTGATGTTACCGCTGGTCACCCGGGTTGACGAAGTGGTGCAGGCCCGGGAAATGCTCCTGGAAGAGGCCGGGGATCTGGCCCGGGCCGGGGTGCGGGCTGCATCGAGTGTACCGATCGGGGTGATGGTCGAAACTCCGGCAGCGGTGGTGATCGCCGACCGGCTGGCCCTGGTCAGCGCCTTCTTCAGCATCGGAACCAACGATCTCACCCAGTACGCCCTCGCGGTGGACCGGGGCAACGCGCATCTGGCCTCGCGGTTCACCCCCCACGATCCCGCGATCATCCGGATGCTGCGCGACGTGCTCGCGGCCGGTTCGGCGCGGGGCATCGCCGTCTCGGTGTGCGGTGAAATGGCTTCCGAGCCGCTCTTCGCGGTCCTCCTGATCGGGCTCGGATTCACCACGCTCTCCGTGGCCCCACCGGCCCTCCCCCTGCTCAAGTGGCTGGTGCGATCGGTCCCGGCGGCGGCTGCGTACGAGGCGGCGGAAGCCGCGCTCCAGGCCGATAGTCCCGCCGAAGTGAGCGAGATCCTCCGCACCACCGTCGGCAAGTTCATCGACCTGCGCCTGGTCGATCCGGAGAGCACGTTGCCCGGGCGGGGGAGCGGGGCTAGGTTGACTGCAGTGAACGGTGAACGGTAGTCGGTGATCAGTGAACCGCGAACGGTAACTGACTGACTGCAACGATTTCCTCGGTAAGGTAGGTCCCGTTCACCGTTCACCGTTCACGGCCCACACTTCGTCCCCCTCTCTCATGGCCACTGCAAAGCGGCGCCACGTCTTCACGTCGGAATCAGTCACGGAAGGCCACCCGGACAAGGTGGC
>DATECI010000260.1:0-2580 GCA_035286985.1 Gemmatimonadales bacterium | reverse complement strand
AAAAAGGGCACCCGGGTTACGTTGTTGCACGTGGTCGAGCCGGTCTATGCGCTCGCCCTGCCCACGATGCCGTATCCCATAAGCCAGGATTCCGCCCTGCTCGAGCTCCGCTGGGCCCAGGCCCGGCAGCAGCTCATTAGGGTCAAGGCGGCCGGCCGTCGCCGCGGTCTCACGATCTCGACCCGGCTGGTCGCGGGTGCCCGGGCCGCCGCGACGATTCTGGATGTCCTCCACAAGGGCCGGTTCGACCTCGTCGCCATGACCACTCATGGGTACGGTGGCCTCCGCCGGATGCTCCTCGGCAGTGTCACCAATAAGGTGATCCGGCACGCCCGCAAGCCGGTGCTGGTGATCCGGCCACCGGCGCCCCGGGCTCGAGCCGGCCGCCGTGCTGCGAAAAGATGATCCGCCTCGCGGACGAAGGGTGATGCTCCCGGCCACAGGTGGGCCCACCGTGAGGCATGGAGCAAACCGCCCTGGTGTTGCGCCTCTTCCTGCTCGATCAGCCCTCCCCGGCGTTGGCTCGCCTGCGAGCCGCCCTTCCGGCCCACACGGCTACGCCGCTGGGGCTGGAGATTCCCCTTGGTGACCATGCGCCCGAGGAGATTCTGGCGCTCTGCATTCGCTGCGGGGTGACCGCGCGGGCCACCCGAATCGTGGAGCGCCGGTCGAGTTGACGGTGCTCCCGGCCTCGTGATGCTGCGCCACCTGATGGCTCCCCCCGAACCCCCCTCCCCGCTCCCGGGCAGCTGACCGGTTTCTGCCGCTCCCTTCACGGGAGCTTCACCAGGATTTCAGCGGTATTTCTCCACCTTGAGGGAGACCCTTTCTCGGGAGGGCCCGGTGGCCCGCAATATCGGAACGGTCGATCGCCTTTTCCGAGTGCTGCTCGGCATTGTCATTCTCGGCCTCTATGGAGCGCTCGAGCCGCCGCTCCGCTATTTAACGCTGGTTGGCCTGATTCCTCTTGGCACCGGAATCCTCGGGAACTGTCCGCTCTACCGGATCCTGGGAATCTCGACGGCGAAAGGAGGAAGCCCGTGATATTCAAGCACATCCTGGTTCCGCTCGACGGATCCCGGTTTGCCGAGGCTGCGCTGCCCTACGCGATCCTCCTGGCCAAGAGCGCGCCGGCCAGGCTGCACCTGGTGCTCGCTCACGAGCCGGCGCTGGCCGTCGTCGGCATGGGTGAGGCGCTTCCCCCGCCCGATCTCGGAGAGGAAGCCCGGGCCCGGGAAAAGCAGTATCTCGCCGAGACCGCGGGCGAGTTGATCCTGGCCGGGAACCCGGTGGAATTCCGGGCGCCGGAGGGGCCGGCCGGCCCCGCCATCTGTGAGGAAGCCGGCCGGATAAGCGCGGACCTGGTGGTCATGTCGACCCATGGGCGCGGCGCCATCGGCCGCTTATGGCTCGGCGGCGTGGCCGATCATGTCGTGCGGCACCTCTCGTCGCCCATCCTGCTGGTGCATGGCAGCCGCAAAGGCGAAGCACCGCCGACGCCAGCGCTGCACTCGATCCTGGTGCCGCTCGATCTTTCCAAGGACGCGCAGGCCATCCTCGAACCAGTCTGCGCACTGGCCTGGCTCAGCCAAGGGCACGTGACGCTGCTGCACGTCGTCGAACCGCTGTTCCAGATGGAAACTCCCTCCCTGCCATATCCGCTGCCGCTGGATCCGGCGTTCTTGGAGAAGAGCCGAGAACAAGCCCAGAAGCAGCTCGACCAAGTGGCCGATCGGCTGCGGGAGCGCGGGGTCAGCGTCAGCACCCGGATTTCGACGGGGGCAACCGCCGCCACAGGTTTGCTCGAGGCCCTGGAGGAAGCACGATTCGACCTCATCGCGATGACGACTCATGGTGCGGGGGGGTTGAGGCGGCTTCTTCTGGGCAGCGTGGCCGACAAGGTCATCCGGGGCGCCACGAAACCGGTGTTGGTAGTGCGGCCAGAATCGGCGGTTCACTAAGCCCAATCAGGGGACCGGCTCACCCGCCGGGGCAGCTCCTTCCTGGAGTCGCCCCGGCTTCGGCCGCACCCCCTCGTGGAACGGCGGCGATGTCATAGGATTCAAGGGGGATGCGCAACTCGGTAAAGGAGACCCCCATGGAGCAGTTCCGGATCCACCGGGGCTTTTGTCGCCCGCTCTATGTCTTCGAGGTGGGATTCGCCATTGACCTCGATGAGGCGGCCCGCCGGGTCGAGGCCGCAGCTACCCGGCCGATGCTTCGGCACCGGGAAGGAGCAGCCGGTCCCTTCGAGTATCGCCCGGCTCCGTTACGGATCATCCAGGATCGCGCCGGACCTTCCATACCCGGGTTTGACCTGAACCCGATCGTAGAGGCGGTACTCCATGACTTCGGGGCCGCTTCGCTGAGCTACTCGATCCCGCTGGGCGGCTCGCTCGAGGATCTGGTCACGCTGAGCGTAGCGCTGCGGCAGGATGGGCCACTTGAGGAGGATGCCCGCCGTCGGGTGACCGAGCTGATCAGCGCGCTGGGCCCTGCAGTGCAGCGGCCCGGAGTCGCCGAGCCCGTGGAGGACTACTTCTTCTTCGAGATCACGGCTTCGGAAGGGGCCACCGATAT
>DATECI010000259.1:0-3493 GCA_035286985.1 Gemmatimonadales bacterium | reverse complement strand
CTTCGACGTCCTGGAGCATGGAGGTCTTGTGGGCGCCCACCTTCTCGGCCCCGGCGATCCGCTTTTCCATCCCGACCCGAAAGGTAATACCGAGCCGGGCGGCGATTGCCTCGGCCTCGCGCATCAAGTCGAGGCAAAGCTCGCGGGTTAGGGAGAACTTGAGCAGCTCTTCCAGGGCGGCGTGGGTGAGCGCGCTGATGGGATTGAAACTCAGGTTGCCCCAGAGCTTGAGCCAGATTTCGCCGCGGATATCCCGGGTGACCGGCGCCTTGAAGCCCGCCTTGGTCAAGCATTCCGAGATCCCTCGCGCGCGGGGCGACTCGGACCGGTCGGGCTCGCCCAAGGTGAAGCGCCTCCCTTCCACAACCTGTACCACGCCGGGGGCCACCAGGTTCGCGGCCGGGTAGACCACCGCGCCCACGATCCGGTCCGGGTCAATGGAGCGAGCGATGGTGCCGTCCGGGTCCACCGAGCGGACCGGCCGGCCATCGTAGGGACCGCCGTGTTTGTGGAAGTACCACCAGGGAATGCCGTTCTGGGTGGTGACGATCGTGGTCCCGGAGTGGCAAAGATGGTGGAGCTCGGGTGCCAGAGCAGCAACTTGGTGAGCCTTGACGGTGAGGAACACGACATCGTGGGGACCCGCCTCGGCGGGGTGCTCGCAGGCGGATCCCCGGCCGGTGAGCTCGGAGCCATCCTCCCCGATCACCCGCATGCCGCGCGCGCGAATGGCTTCGAGATTCGCGCCCCGGGCGATGAAGGTGACATCCTCTCCCGCCGCGGCGAGCCAGCCGCCGAGATAGCCGCCGATCGCGCCGGCGCCGACGACCGCGATCTTCATAAGCGCTGCAGTCGGGCCCGCAGGGGCTTGAGCGCAACCAGCGCGAGGACCGCGGCGAGAAGATTCATCGCCGTCGCGGCGAGGAAGACGGCGCGCCAACCACCGAAGGACGCGGCAATCACGCTGCTCAGGGGAACGAGCAGGGACGCGGTGCCCTTGGCGGTATAGAGGAGTCCGGCGTTGGCGGAGGCGAACTTGCGACCATAGGCATCGCCGCAGGTTGCCGGAAAGAGACTGTAGATCTCGCCCCAGGCAAAGTAGACCAGCCCGGTGAGGAGCACGAACGCCGCCGGATCGGTCCCGTACTGGCTCAGGAGAAAGATGCTCGCCGCTTCGAGGGTGAACGCCACGAACATAGTGTTCTCACGGCCGAGCCGGTCGGAGACCCAGCCGAAGAAGGGGCGACTGACCCCATTGAGCACCCGGCTCCAGGAGAGCGCGAAGGGGAGGGCGAGCATGGTGATGCCGAGGAGGGATACGGGTGTCTCGGCGATGCGGAAATCGCGCGCGATCGGAGTAAGCTGGGCGGTCGCGATCAAGCCGCCGGCCGCGGTGAGCACGAACATGAGGTACATCACCCAGAAGGCGGGGGTGCGGATCATTTCGCCGGGGGTGTGGTCCCGGGCGACTGGGGCGTTCGCGACCTTTGGTGATGCAGCGGGGGGCTTGAACGACCGATCGGGGGCCTTGAGAAACCAGCCGAGCAGGAAGACTACAGCGCCCTGGGCGAGGCCGAACTTGAAGAAGGCCGCTTCGTAACCCTGGGAGGCGATCAGGTTCGCGATCGGGACGACGGTGAGGGCAGACCCGGCCCCGAATCCCATCGCGGTGAGGCCCGTGGCGAGGCCACGGCGGTCGGGAAACCACTTGAGCGCGTTGCCGATCGTGGCGCCGTAGACGCCGCCGGCACCAATCCCCCCCATGATGGCGCCGAGGTAGAGGAGCGGGAGCGAATCGGCGCTGGAATTAAGGACCCAGGCCGCCGCGACCAGAATCCCCGCGCCGACTCCGACCCAGCGGGGTCCGAAGCGGTCCACCAGGTAGCCCTCTAGCGGGACCAGCCAGGTCTCCACCAGGACGAAGACCGTGAACGCGACCTGGATGGCAGGGAGGCCCCAGTGGTACTTGTCGTTGATAGGATTGACGAACAGGGTCCAGCCGTACTGGAGGTTGGCGATCATCACCATGCAGATGATGCCCAGGGTGAGCTGGACCCACCGGCTGGAGGAGAATTTCACGCAGCCGGGGACTGGCCCAACACCGCGAGCATCGCGGGCAACGCCCGCTTCATTTCCCGGGCGGTACCGATCGACACGCGCACCAAGTTCGGGTGGGAGAGGAATTGGCGGCCCACGGCGACTTTGCGCTTCAGACACTCCAGCTTGAAGTCCTTCGCATCTCGCCTGATGTCCACCATCAGGAAATTCGCCTCGGCACCGGCCACCGGGTATCCGGCGTTTTCGAAGGCTGCGCTGGTATAGGCGCGGGTCTCGCGGTTCTTGCGCTGCTCGAGGGCGATGTGCGGAGTATCGCCCACCGCGACTGTGGCGGCGACCAGGCTGAGCTGGCTGACATTGGAGCCGAGGAGCCAGGCCGCGAGCTTTGCCAGGGTGGCCGGCTGGCCGACCGCGTAGCCGATTCGGAGCCCCGCCATCCCGAATACCTTCGAGAAGGTGCGGGTGACCACCACCCGGTAATTGGCGAGGGCCAGGGGAATCGCGGTGCGATAGGAGGGGTCGTCCACGTACTCGTGGTACGCTTCGTCGATGAGGACGGTGGTCTCGGGGGAGAGCTGGCCCATCCGGGCGACATAGGCACTCACGGCAGCCGCACCCAGGACAGTGGCGGTCGGATTGTTCGGGTTGCAGAGGTACACGAGGCCCGCGCCGCGGCCTGCCGCGGTCATGGCATCGAGGTCGAGCCGGAGCGCCGGATCCACCCGGGGAGTCCGCACCGGCACGCCCAGGAACCGGGCCCAGGCCGCCGGGGCCTCGAAGGTCGGCTCGGGGGACACGAGGGGGCGGTCGGGGGTGGTGAACGCGCTCACCGCCCCGCGGAGCAACTCACCCGAGCCGCAGCCAAGAATGAGGTTCTCGGGTGAGATCCCATGGGTCCGGGCGATCGCGACAGCGAGGTCGTCCTCGCTCTGGACCGGATAGCGGTTCGATTCGTTCAAGTGACGCCGGATAGCGGCGTAGACCAGCTCCCCAGGGCCGTTGGGATTCTCGTTGCTGTCGATGCGAATCATTCCCGGGCGGGCCGCGAGCAGCCGGTCGGCCCGACGAGAGGAGGCTTGGGCCCAGGCGGCCTCGGATCCCCGCCCAGTGATCAGCGGGGCGGCCAGAACACCGGCGCCCCCGGCGCCGAGGGTGGTCAGGAAGGAGCGGCGGGAAACGCTCATAGCGGGTCCGCGATCGGTGCCTCAGTGAAGGAGGGGCCCGGCCGGAGGGGCCGTGGGCAGGAAAGCTATCTTCCGGGGCCGCTCGGGACCAGAACGCCGCAGCGGTCAGTGGTCAGCGGTCAGGAATCGGGGCGTTACCTAAGGAATCTGGTGCGGGAGATCCCCGGTAGCAGTTTCAGGGCGTTGGCATAGTACAGCTTCTTCAGAACCGGATCGGGGAGTCCCAGACCATAGAGCTTCCAGAACGCGTG
>DATECI010000258.1:0-3028 GCA_035286985.1 Gemmatimonadales bacterium | reverse complement strand
GGGCCTCCCTCCGCGAAACTCTCCGCGAACTGGTAATCGACGAAGAGGAATTCCTGCTCCCACAACAGGGTCAGCAGGTCGTCTGCTGCGTCACCGGCCAGCAATCGGGCCCGGGTCACGACCTGGAGGAAGCTCACGATCTCTTCCTCCTCTACTCCAGGGCGCAGCCGGAGCATCCGCATCCCGTCCTTGTAGAGCATCCAGGCAAAGCTCTCCTGCCGGTTCGGCTGGTGATACACCACCTGCTCTTCCCAGACCAAGTCGCTCTCCGTGACGGCCAGCACCAGGTGGGGCGTGGTGGACCAGATCGGCAGAAAGGCGTCGTGAATCGCCTGCTGGTTCCGTTGGTACATCGGATTGTTGGGGGGATACATCTGAAAGGCCCGGAGGCCCTTGATGATGATCCTGATGAGCTCCTCCACCTGCTGGGCGGGCAAGGCTAGCTCGGCGCCGGTGGGGGGTGGCATCGTCATGGGCAGACCTCAACGGCCGATTTGGGGCCGACTCGGAGCGGAAGGACCCGTGCAAAATAGCAGCCGTTCATCGGTTGCTGCATCCGGTTGATCTTCGGCACTTGTTCGGTTAGTTTATGGTGTCCTTTTGGGAGTCCCCATGCCCCTGACCAAACGCCAGAAGGAAGTCCTCTCCTTCCTGGAATCCCATATCCACCAGCACGGCTACGCCCCGAGTTTCGAGGAGATCGCCGACCACTTCTCGTTCCAGTCGCTCGCAACGGTGCACGAGCATCTCACCAACCTCGAGCGCAAGGGATCCATCCGACGGTCCTACAACGAGAGCCGGGCCATCGAGGTGCTCCCTCCCAAGGGCATCAGCGGTGCCACGGAAATCCCGCTCCTCGGCGTGGTGGCCGCAGGGATGCCCATCGAGGCGGTGTTGCACCAGGAAACCCTGGCAGTGCCCGACGCCATGCTGCCGACCCGGGGGCCCAACTACGCCTTGCGGGTTCGGGGGGATTCCATGGTGGACGAGCACATCGTCGAGGGAGACTATGTGGTGGTGCACGGTCGCCAGAGCGCCGACAACGGTGAGATGGTCATCGCCCTAGTCAACGGCTCCGAGGCTACCGTCAAGAAATTCTATCGTGAGCCCGGCGGCTGGGTCCGGCTCCAGCCCGCCAATCCCGCCATGACACCGCTCCGGTTCCCGGAAAGCGAGATCCTGATCCAGGGGGTCGTGGTCGGAGTGATCCGGCGCTACTAACCGGAACAGCGTGAACGGTGAACGGCAAACAGTGAACCGAGCCTGCCTTGCCGGAGGGAATTCCCTGCGGTGAAGCAGTTCCCGCGTACCGTTCCCTGTTCACCGTTCACGCTTCTCCCCCCCGCTCCCCGCCTTCACTAGATTCCCCGCAATGCCGCGAACCGTGCTGGTCACGCTGCACTACGACGGCGGACGGTTTGCCGGCTGGCAGCGCCAGACCGAGGGGCGCACGGTCCAGGCGGAAGTGGAACGAGTGCTCGAGCGCCTTGCCGGCGAGGTGGTCCGGGTGCATGCCGCGGGACGCACCGATGCGGGCGTGCACGCCATCGGAATGGGAGTGAGCTGTGTGGTGCCGGAGCGGTGGACCGGGGCCGCTTTGCGGCGGGCCCTCAATGCCCTGCTGCCGCCCGATTGTTGGGCCGCGGAATGCCAGGAAATGCGGGGCGGCTTTCACGCCCGGAAGTGTGCGTCGGGACGCCGCTATCGCTATGTGATCGGGACCGACGACGGCTCCCGTTCCCCGTTCCGTCGCCGGTTCGAGTGGGCCCTGGGCCAACCGCTCGATGGCGCCGCGCTGGCCGGGGCCGCGGGGGTGCTCCCGGGTGAGCACGACTTCAGCGCGTTCAGCGTGCGGAGCTCGCCCCGGGCCCACAAGCGGTGCCGGATCGCCGCCGCCGGGTGGACCGAGCGATCAGACCGCCGTGGCTACCGCTTTGAGATCGCGGCAGACCGGTTCCTCCACCACATGGTCCGGATGCTGGTAGGCACTATGACTGACATCGCCCTCGGCCGGCGCGCGCCGGAAGACATGAGCCGGCTGATCGCCCGGGAGCCCGGGGTCCGCACCAGTCCTCCGGCTCCACCGGAGGGACTCTACTTTGTTGCCGCAGAGTACTCCGCGGAGTGGTACGGGTGAGCCGCCTCGTCTCCGTCCTGCTGCTCGCCGCCGGCCTTTCCGGCTGCGGTCGCGAGCCCCGGGGTGCCGGACTCATCCCCGAGGCCACCGCCCAGCGCCGGACCGAATCCGCCGGGCTCACCGGCTCCCGCCGCACCGCCGTGGTGGAAGCGGCCAACCGGGTTGCCCCCGCGGTCGTTTCCATTACCGTGACCTCGCGCCAGCGGGTGACGGAGCGCGACCCCTGGGATTTCTTCTTCATTCCCCGAACCACCGACCGGCTGGTCCAGTCCTCCGGGACCGGATTCCTGGTCAAGCCGGACGGCGTTATCATCACCAACCAGCACGTGGTGGCGGGGGCCCAGAGCATCACGGTGACGCTGCCGGACGGCACCGATCTTCCCGGTAGCCTGGTGGGCGAGGATCCCATCACCGACGTCGCCATCATCCGGATCTCCCGGTCAAACCTCCCGGTCGTCCCCATCGGCACCAGCGCCGATCTCATGATCGGCGAATGGGTCGTGGCGCTGGGCGATCCCTACGCCTATCTCCTGGGCAATACCGAGCCGACCGTGACCGCGGGTGTGGTGAGCGCCACCCATCGCAACATCCTTCCCAATCAGGATCAGCCCGGGCTGTACCTGGACATGATCCAGACCGATGCGGCCATTAACCCGGGCAATTCCGGCGGTCCGCTCGCCAACGCGCTGGGCGAGGTGGTCGGGGTCAACTCCTCGATCTTCACCGGCGGGGGCGGGAGCGTGGGCTCGATCGGCCTCGGGTTCGCGATTCCGATCGAGCGGGCCATGCGGGTCGCCGAAGAGATCCTCCGGTCGGGGCGGGTCCGACGGGCCTGGACCGGGCTGGAGGTCGCAGGCCTGAGCGCAATGCGGGATTGGAAACGCCAGGGGG
>DATECI010000257.1:0-2129 GCA_035286985.1 Gemmatimonadales bacterium | reverse complement strand
GCCGCACCGGTGAAGGCCAGAACCGCCTCGGTAGGGCTCACCGGCTGCGCGGCCTCATGGTTTCGCCGCGGCCTCACTCCCGGGACACCCCTTGTCGAACACGACCCGCCATTTCCCGTCGGGCTCCCTCCGCCAGATGGAATTGAAGGTCCCGATCTGCCGGCCCGCCGGATCCCTCACCGGGCCGCTGCTGAGCGCGAGGGTCCCCGACTGGAGCACTTCGACTGTTTCGGGGGCCCAGGAGAAGGGAGCTTCCGGCCCCTCGAAGAACGCCCGCCAGCCCGCGACCACCGCCGCTTTGCCCCGGAGAGGCTCGCTCCGGCCGAAGAAGACGGCATCGGGGGCTATATGGGAGGCAAAAGCCGCCGAGTCGCGCGCCGCCATGCTGCCGGCAAAGCTGCTCTCGGCCGCAAAGACCTCTCGGGCAAGCGCCTCGTTCGATTGGCCCTGCAGGGAAGATCCTCCCCACAGGCAGAGCAGAACGAAGGGGAGCGGGTGACGGCGGCGCATGAGTCTCGTTGCTCCGGGAGTGGGAATGGCGGGAAAATGGTGGGGCAACGGGGAGGGCGCCACCGGAGGGCCTCCCCCTATCATTGATTCATGCCGGAGCTCCGCACGGTGGTGATTGGGGGTGGTCTGGCCGGGTCCGAAGCGGCTTGGGCACTGGCCGACCGGGGGGTCGAAGTCACCCTTCAGGAAATGCGTCCGGCCCTCGGCACTCCGGCGCACCAGACCGGGCGCTTGGCCGAGCTGGTGTGCAGCAACTCATTCAAGTCGGTGGAGCTCACCAACGCCCACGGCCTGCTCAAGGCCGAGCTGCGGATGCTGGGCAGCCTCCTGCTCCGGTGTGCCGATGCGGCGCGGGTGCCGGGGGGCGCCGCGCTGGTGGTGGACCGGGAGCTGTTCTCGAACGCGGTGGACGAGCGGGTCAGGTGCCATCCCAAGATTACGGTCGAGACCGCTGAAGCCGTCGAGTTGCCGGGCCCGGGGATTGTCGCAACGGGGCCCCTCACGTCGGATCGTCTGGCCGAGGCGATCGCGGCCCGGCTCGGAACCGGCTCGCTGGCGTTCTACGATGCCATCGCGCCGATCGTGAGCGATGAATCGCTGGACCACGCGGTGCTCTACCGGCGCTCCCGGTACGCCAAGGGCGACGGCGACGACTACCTCAACGCCCCGATGTCGCGGGAGGAATACGAGGGCTTCGTGGCCGCTCTTCGCAGTGCCGATCAGTACCAGGGCCACGACTTCGACACGGTACCGTACTTCGAGGGGTGCCTGCCCATCGAGGAAATGGCCCGTCGCGGTTCGGAGACCCTCCGGTTCGGGCCGATGAAGCCGGTGGGATTGGCCGACCCGCGCAGCGGCCGGGAGCCCTACGCAGTGGTGCAGCTCCGCCGGGAAGACCGGGCCGGGCAGATGTGGAACCTGGTGGGGTTTCAGACCCGGCTCCGGATTCCCGAACAACAGCGGGTGTTTCACTCCATCCCCGGGCTCGGGAAGGCGGAGTTCCTGCGCTACGGCAGCATCCACCGCAACGCCTACATCAACAGTCCCGCGAGCCTCGGGCCCGGGTTAATGGCCCGCGATGGCCCCCCCGTATTCTTTGCGGGCCAGCTCACCGGAGTGGAGGGCTACACCGAATCGCTGGGGACGGGAATCCTGGCCGGGATCAACCTGCACCGGCTGCTCACCGGGAAGCCGATCGTGGTGCCGCCACCCACCACCATGTTGGGGGCGCTGCTGCGGTATCTCCGCGAGGCCAAGCCGGCGCATTTTCAGCCGATGAACGCGAACTTCGGTCTGCTCGAGCCCCTGGGGAAGCCGGTCAGGAAGAGCGACCGGCGGGCCGCGCTGGTGGAACGGGCGCTCGGGGAATTTCGCGCGTGGGTGGGGACCCTGTGAGGCGGGCGGTCGGGCGGTCGCGGGGCCGGGCGGACCGCCTGCTGGACCAGTATCTGGCCCACCTGGAGAAAGAGCGCGACCAGTCGCCCCACACCATCAAGGCCTACCGCCGGGACCTCAGCGCCTTTGCCGAATTTTGCGACCGGTTCTACGGGTATGGCTGGCGGTGGGGGGCCGTGGACCGGCTGGGGATTCGGGGCTTTCTCGGCGAGCTCGACCGGCGG
>DATECI010000256.1:0-6648 GCA_035286985.1 Gemmatimonadales bacterium | reverse complement strand
AACTCAACCAGCTGAGTATCCAGGAGCGGCAAAAGCTGCTCCTCCGTAGGGCGGCAAGACGGGGCCAGGGACTGGGCCCGCCATCCGGCCATTCATCGCATCCTTGAGGCGACATGCATCCTGATCTCGAACGGCTGCTCGATCTGCAAGAGAAAGACCTCGTTCTGCTCGATTCCGACCTCCGCCTGAAATCTCTTCTCGACGAAGTCGTGGCGCTGGATGCCGCGCTCGCGCGGGCCCGGGACGACACCCAGGCCGCGCGGGAGCGGGTTGAGGAAGGCGTCCGAAAGCGGGAGGAGCTCGAGCGGATCATCGAAGGCCAACGGATCGAGCAGGAACGCCGGCGCTCCCGCATCGAGCAGGTGCGCACCGCGCGGGAGGTCCAGGCGCTCATGTCGGAGATGGACCAGGCCCGGTCCGTCGTGGCGCGGAATGAAAGTGAATGGGTCAAGGTCTCCGACCTGGTTCAGCAACAGGAAGCGGTGGTACGAGAGGCGGAGGAGCGGCTTCACGCTCTGGAGAACGATCAGGATGGCGAGCGGGCCCGGCTGGGAGAGGCCATCGCGACCCTCGAGGCCGAACGCGCGGTTGCCCGGAAGGCGCGGGAGGAAGCGGCGGCCGCGATCGACCGCTCGCTGCGCATCCGGTACGATCGGCTGTGGAGCTCCCGTTCCACGGTGGTGGTCGTCCCGCTTCGGGGTGAGGCATGTGGGGCATGCCATACCGCGATTCCCCGCAACCGGCGGAGCCAGATCCGCGCCGGGCTCATCGTCGAAGGCTGCGAAGCGTGCGGGGTCATTCTCTACCCCCCGAACGGAGAGCTATGACGCTGCCGCTCCCCCGCTGGGTCGTCGAGCCCTCCCCGGACCCGGGCCGAGCGGCGGCGCTGGCGGCCCTGCTCACGGTACCTGAACCGCTGGCGCGAATCCTGGTGCAGCGCGGCCTGGGCGACCCGGATGCGGCCCGGGCATTCCTGCGACCGGCCCTCGAGGATCTGAGCGATCCCGGCCTGCTGCCGGGAATCCCCGCCGCGGTGGAGGCCATCACCACTGCCGTGCGGGCGGGCGAAGCGATTCTGGTCCACGGGGATTACGATGTGGATGGGCAGGCCGCGGTCGCGATTCTGACCCGGGCGCTTCGCCTGGGAGGCGCGAAGGCGGAGGGATTCGTGCCGCACCGGCTTCGGGATGGGTACGACTTCGGGCCGGCCGGGCTCCGGCAGGCGGAAGCAGTGGGGGCCCGGCTCATCATCACCTGCGACTGCGGCATTACTGCGGTCGAGACCGTGAGCGCCGCCGCCGCCGCGGGGATCCGGGTGGTGATCACCGATCATCATCTTCCCGGCCCGCTGCTCCCTCCCGCCACCGCCATCGTTAACCCGCAGTGCTCGGCGGAGCCTACCGGGCTGGAGGTGCTGTGCGGGGCAGGGATCGCCTTCAAGCTGGTGCAGGCGCTGGTGCCCACGCTGGGCCTTCCGGCGGCGCTCCCCCACCACCTGCTGGATTACGTCGCGCTGGCGACGGTGGCGGACGTGGTGCCGCTCACCGGCGAAAACCGAATTCTGGTCCGACACGGGCTTCGATTATTGCGGGAAACCCGCTGGGCTGGGCTCCGAGCCCTGATCTCGAGCAGCGGGCTCGGTAATGGCGAGCTCAAAGCGGGACAGGTGGGCTTCATCCTGGCGCCTCGGCTCAACGCGGCGGGGCGGATCGGGGAGGCCTCCGAGGGCCTTCGGCTCCTGCTCACCGATGACGAGGAAGAGGCCCGGATCCTCGCTGAGCGGCTGGCTCGGCTCAACCAGGAACGGCAGGCACTCGATCAGCGGATCCTGGACGAGGCGATTGCCCAGGTCGAGGCGGAGGGAAGTCTGGAGCGCCGGGCAGGGATCGTGCTGGGGGCCGAGGAATGGCATCCGGGCGTGGTCGGAATCGTCGCGTCGCGGGTCGTGGAGCGTTACGGCCGCCCTGCGTTTCTGGTGGGTTTCGACGGCGATATAGGAAAGGGCAGCGGTCGGAGCATTTCCCGCTTCGATCTCCACGACGCGTTGGGAGAGTGCAGCCACCTGCTGGAACGGTTCGGTGGGCACCGGATGGCAGCCGGGGTGACCGTCCGCCGGAGCAACTTCGAGGCCTTTCGGGAGCGATTCGAGCAGGTGGCCGCGGAGCGGCTGGGGCTGGATGAGCTGGGACCGGAGCAACGGGTGGATCTGGAAGTCAAGTTGCCGGACCTGACTGATGAGCTGGAGCGCCTGTGTCGCCATCTGGAACCGTGCGGAATGGGCAATCCGGCACCGGTCTTCGGGATGCGGGGAGTGGGCTTGACCCGGCGCCAGCGAGTCGGCCTCAATCACCTGCGCGGATGGTTCGAGCAGGCGGAGGGCTCGCTTGGCGCCATTGCCTTTCAGCAAGCCGACCGGCTTTCCTGGCTGACCGACGATCCGGTAGACGCGGCTTTCCGACTGGAGCAGAACGAGTACCGGGGAATGACCAGTCTTCAGGCTCGGATCCTTTGCGTGGCGCCGCACCGGAGGTGACCCGGATCATCGCGGGAGAATTCGGCGGGCGGCGGCTCATCCTCCCCGAGGATTCGCGGGTCCGGCCCACGGCGGATCGGGTTCGGGAAGCCTGGATGAGCATTCTCGCTCCCTCCTTGCCGGGGGCCCGAGTGCTCGATCTGTTCGCCGGCTCCGGGGCGCTTGGACTGGAGGCGCTGTCCCGGGGGGCCGCGCATGCCACGTTCGTGGAACTGTCCGCGGCAGGCGTCAACGCCATTCGGGCCAACGCCGCCGCGCTCGGGGTGGCCGATCGGATCACTATCCACCGAGGAGATGCGATGCGATTCATCCGCCGCCTGGCCGTCGGGAGCTTCGGGGTGGCGGTGGCGGATCCCCCTTATACCGTTCCGTATGCCGAGCGGCTCGTCGCGGCGTTTCGGGAGCGTCCCTTTGCGGCCGTCTTCGCGGTGGAACATCCCGGGTCGGTGGTGCTCCCCGGCGACGAAACCCGGCGTTACGGGGACATCGGACTTACCTTCTGTTACGCGCCATGACGACTCCCCGGATCGGGCTTTACGCCGGTTCTTTCGATCCCCCCACCCGAGGGCATGAGGATCTGATCCAGCGGAGTCGCATCCTGGTGGACCGGGTCGTGGTGGCGGTGGCGATCAACGCGGTGAAGGAGCCGGTCTTCAGCGTTCCCGAACGGCTCGAAATGTTGCGGCATACGGTGGGCGAGGATCCCGGCATCGTCTTCGATTCCTTCGAGGGGCTGGCGGCGGAGTTTGCGAAGCGGATCGGCGCGACGGTGCTGGTGCGCGGCCTTCGGGCGGTGGGCGATTTCGAATACGAGTTTCAAATGGCGCTCATGAACCGGCAGCTGGTTGCCGGGCTGGAAACGGTTTTCCTGGTCCCGGGCCAGGGCCTCTCGTACATCAGCTCGAGTCTGGTGCGCGAGGTGGCGCGGTACGGGGGAGACGTAAGTGCCCTGGTGCATCCCAAGGTGGCCGAGGCGCTCCGGGCCCGGTTCGGGGGTCGGGACGGTAGGTCGGTAAGTCGGTAAGTCGGTTGGTGGTGGTCGGCACGCGGTTTCCGCATATTTTCTGGTGGGTGCGGGGGCACTCTTTCCAACGAGGCGCCATGGGATTCGTGAAGACCACCAACAAGGCCGGAGTCACGATCGTTCGGATCGCCGGCCAGCTCATTGTCGGCAACCGCCAGGAGCTCAAGGGCTTGATCCAGGAGGGTCTCGATCGGGGGGAGCGAAAGTTCCTGATCGATTGCACCGAAACCGGATACATAGACTCATCCGGG
This sequence comes from Gemmatimonadales bacterium, assembly GCA_035286985.1. GTDB lineage: Bacteria > Gemmatimonadota > Gemmatimonadetes > Gemmatimonadales > GWC2-71-9 > JABFSM01. Next base: position 2,840 of record DATECI010000256.1, on the reverse strand, counting down.
CTGGGCGCGCTGGTCTCTCTGGCCAAGAAGGTGCGGGAGCAGGGCGGCGAGCTCCGGATCGCCGGGCTCAATGAAGATCTTCGCTCCCTGTTCGAGCTTACCAAGCTCGATAGCCTGTTTTCCATCTCGCCGACCGTGGCCGAGGCCCTAGCGGGGTTCTAGATGGAGGAGCTCGCCGCCGCTCCGCTTCGGCTCTGCGTCCGCCGCCGCGAGGGGAGGGGCGAATCGCCCGAGGCAGGGCTCATCGTGGCCCTGGAGCTCCCGGCAGATGTGCGCTGCGTCGAGGAAGCGGTCGAGCTCATGGCCCGCCATTGCTTCGCGGGGCCTCCGCCTTCCGCCGGGCGGACCAGGTTTCGGCTGCGGGTGCTGCTCGCCGAAGCGATCAGCAACAGCATCCTGTTCGGCGCCAGGGGGGACCCGACCCGGAAGGTCCGGATCGAAGCGCTGGTGAACGAGGCGACGATCCGGCTCGAAGTCACCGACGATGGGCCCGGCTTCGATCCGGCCGAAGTCCCCGATCCCACCTTGCCCGACGGCCTGGCGCGCCCGATCGGCCGAGGGCTCTTCCTGATCCGTCATCTCGCCGACCGGGTGGAATTCAATGAGCAGGGGAACACTATCTGGATGACGCTGCCGCGCTGTTGAAGCGGCTCCGTCCCGTGCTCGACAGCATCGAGGACGCCGAAGTACGTCCGGCAGCGGATGCCCTGGTGGCGCTGCTGCTCCGACTGGACCGGCAGACCGCTTTCCTCTCGGAAGAACTGGCCAGCCGGTACGAAGAGATCGACCTCCTCTACACTATCAGCGAAGTCCTGGGCCACACGGTCCGGTTCGAAGAAGCCGCCACGACCATTGTGCGGGCGGTGAGCGAAGTTGTGGGGGCGCGCCGGGCGTCGATCGCCGTGCTCGATGAGGCGCGGGGCCAGCTTCGGATCGTGGCCGCCCGGGGCTTCGATGCCGGCCCAGTCCGGGAGATCCCGCTCGCCGATCCGGAGTCCATTGCAGCCCAGGTGGTTCGCGAATCGCGGCCGCTCGTCGGGCTTGCCGGCGAGCGGGGCCACCCGGAAGGGCGGGGGTACCGGGGCGAAGCGTACCTCTCGGTGCCGATCTGTTTCAACGCCGCGCCTGGCGAATCCCGGTGCCTTGGGGTCATCAACCTGACCGACCGGATGAGCGGGGAGGGAGACCGCTTCTCCGCGGCGGACCAAAAGATCGTGGCAGCGGCCGCCAACCAGATCGGGGCGGCGATTCAGCTGTCCCGGCTGGTGGAGCAGGAGCGCGAACAGCAGCGGCTGCGGGACGAGCTCGAGCTGGCCCGAGACCTCCAGCGGCTGTTGCTCCCCGCGCCCAGCGTGCTCCGGGGCGACGCGAAGGTGGCAGCGCGTTGCCTGCCCACCGAAGCGGTCGGGGGTGATTTCTACACGTTCAACCGGCTCGGGCTGGGCGTGGTGGCGGTGATGCTGGGCGATGTTGCCTCGCACGGTTTCCCCGCGGCGCTGGTGATGGCAGCGGTCATGGCCGCTGCCGGTATCCAGGCGGCTAGCGGGGCCTCGCCGGATGTCACGCTCCGGGCCCTGCACGACAGCCTGGGCGAGCGGCTCTCCCTGACCGAGACGTATCTCACGGTCTTCTACGGCATCCTTGATCCGGGCCGGGGACGGCTCACCTGGGCCAGCGCGGGACATCCCTATGCATTTCGGGTCCCCTCCTCCGGCCCGGCCGTGCGGCTCGATACCACCGCCCCGCCGCTGGGGTTGGGTCGGGCCGCGGACATCACGTCGTGCATGATCGAGTGGGACAAGGAGGGAGACCTGCTCTGCCTCTGGACCGACGGCCTGGCCGATTCGGAGAATGATGCCGGCGAGCGGTTCGGGGAAGCGCGCTTGCTGCGGATGGTGGAGGAGCGCCGCCGGCTGGAACCGGAGCAAATCGTCGCCGAGGTCGTGGCGGAGGCCGATCGCTTCGCGGCCCATCCGGCCGATGACCGGACCCTCCTGGTCATGCGGCTCTGAGTGGCTCGAGCCCGCAAGCGCCTTGGCCAGCACTTCCTCCATCATCGGGCGATCCTCGAGCGGATTGCCGACGCTCTCGACGCACCGCCGGGGGCACCGGTGCTCGAGGTCGGTCCGGGACACGGCGCGCTGACCCGGGTCCTGGCTGAGCGAGGAACGCGGGTTACCGCCATCGAAAAAGACCGCGAACTCGCGGCCCTGGTAGAGAAGATGCTGCCTCAAGTCCGGGTCATCGCCGGCGATGCCCTGGAGGTCGATTGGCGGGCCGCCGCCTGGGCGGATCCGGACGAAGCCATCTTCGTCGTCGGGAACATCCCTTACAACATCACGAGCCCACTGCTCGCCAAGGCGCTTGCTCCACCCCGCCCGGAGCGAATTGTGTTCCTGGTGCAGGAGGAAGTGGCCGACCGGATCGGGGCGCTTCCGGGAGGGGCATCGTACGGCGCGCTCAGCGTCGGGATCCGCTCAGTGGCCCGGGCCGAAAAGCTGTTCCGGGTTCCGGCCGGTGCGTTTCACCCTCGACCCAAAGTGGACTCCGCCGTGGTGCGGATCAGTCCGATCAGGGAGCCGCTGATCGGGGACCAGGACCTGGAGTCCTTTCGACGACTGGTGGTGGGCTTATTCGGGTTTCGGCGCAAGCAACTCGGGCGTGGGCTGCGGGAATTCACGAGTTGGTCTCCGGAGCGGGTTGGGACGGTCTTGGATCGGGCGGGAATCCCAGCGTCGGTTCGGCCGGAGACGGTAGCGCCGGAGGGGTTTGCAGAATTGTATCGGGTGCTCATTGACGCGGGGTGGCGACGGCAGTAGCTTTGTGAAAACTTTCACATA
>DATECI010000255.1:0-3563 GCA_035286985.1 Gemmatimonadales bacterium | reverse complement strand
CGGCTTCGCGCGGGCCTTCCTCGCCCTGATCTGCGCCGAGTTCCGCACCGACCTGGACGAGCTGGAGCCGCTGGTCCAGCGGCGGGCCCGGGCCGCCGACTTCGAGCCCGCCACCTGGGCCCTCGCCCTCCTCGGTCGAGCGATGCCGGCCACCGAGTACGCCGGCGCGGTCCGGCTGCTTCAGCGAACCGGACGCCGGGTGGCGCCCTTCTTCGAGCGCTACGACGTGCTGCTCACTCCCACGGTGAGCGAGCCGCCGGTGGTGACCGGAGCGCTTCAGCCCACCCCTCGGGAGCGACGGCTCCTTACTCTGCTGGGCCGGATCGGGCTGGGGCAACCCCTGCGCTGGGCCGGCGCTCTCGATCAGATGGCGGAGAAGGTCTTCGGTTTCATCCCCTGGACTCCGGTGGCGAATGCGACCGGCCAGCCCGCGATGTCGGTTCCCCTGTGCTGGAACCGGGATGGGCTCCCGATCGGGATGCACTTCATGGGGAGATACGGCGACGAGGCGACTCTCTTCCGCCTGGCGCGGCAATTGGAGGAGGCCCGGCCGTGGTTCGATCGGGTGCCGGCACTGGCGAGGGGATAGGGGTTAGGGGAGAGGGATTAGGAATGGAAAAGGGGCCGGCTCGCGCCAGCCCCCTAACCCCCAATCCCTAATCCCTACTTCAGGTGCCGGTTCACCAGCTTGGTCATCTCGAACATGTTGACGGTCTTCTTGCCGCCGAATACCACCTTGAGGTTGGCGTCGGCGTTGATGTTCCGGCGGTTCTTCTTGTCCTGGAGGCCCTTCCGCTTGATGTAGGCCCACAGCTTCTTGGTCACTTCCGTCCGGGGAATGGGCTTGCTTCCCACCACCGCGCTCAGGGCCGCGCTCGGACGCATCGGCTTCATGAACGCCGCACTGGGCTTCCGCTTGCTGGCGGTCTTCCGCTTCGCGGGCTTCCGGGCCTTCTTCTTCATCGCCATCGAGACGTCTCCTGTCGAGGGGTCCTGACGTGGACTGCCGGGCGGAACGAAGAACTGCCGGTAGTGAGAAACTAAGCATCTTCTCCCGGGACACAATAGGGCAAACCCCGGTTTTCCCTCGGAACAGGGCCGCTGCCCCCCCTGCCCCCCTGCCCCCTTGCCCCCCTACAGCCTCCTCAGCCGCACCCGCTCCACCCGGTGATTCCGGCCTTTCTCCAGGATGAGATGGGCCCGCTCCCGGGTGGGGAGGATGTTCTCCCGGAGGTTGACCGCGTTGATCTCGGCCCAGACCCGGGTCGCGAAGCCGGCCGCTTCCCCCTCGGAGAGGTCGGCGTACTTCCGGAAAAACGACTGGGGATCCCGGAAGGCGGTCTCCCGCAGCCGCCGGAACCGCTGGAGGAACCACTCCTCGATTAACCCGGGATCGGCATCCACATAGATGGAAAAATCGAAGTAGTCCGAGACGAAGAGCCGGGCCACCTCCGCCTCCCGGTCCACCCCTTCCCCGCCCCCGCCCCCCTCCAGCACGTTGAGACCTTCCAGAATCAGGATATCGGGCTGCCGGATAACCTGCTGCTCCTCGGGGACGATATCGTAGATCAGATGGGAGTACACCGGGGAGGCAACCTCCGGGCTCCCCGCCTTGAGATCCGCCACGAAGCCCACCAGCCGCCGGAGGTCGTAGCTCTCCGGGAATCCCTTGCGTTCCATGAGCCCCCGCTCCAGCAGCACCCGGTTCGGATAGAGAAATCCGTCGGTGGTGACGAGGTCCACCCGGGGATGGTCCGGCCACCGGGCCAGCAGGGCCCGGAGGACCCGCGAGGTGGTGCTCTTGCCCACCGCCACACTCCCGGCCACCCCGAGGATGTAAGGACTCGGCGCCACGGTCTTCCCCAGGAAGCGGTCGGTAACCCGCTCGAGCTCCCGGGTCGCGGTCACGTGGAGGTTGAGCAGCCGGGATAGCGGCAGATAGACCTCGACCACCTCGTCCAGCGAAAGTGCCTCGTTCAGCCCTTGCAGCTCGGCGAAGTCCGCCTCGGACAGGGTGAGCGGGGTATTGGCGCGGAGCCGGGCCCACTCGGCCCGGCTGAAGTTGGTGTAGGAGGAAAATCCCATCGCCGGAATCAACACCGCGCGGGGTAACCCGGCAATTCGCCGGCCCGCGCTTTACTTTCGATGCCACCCTACTCCCCAGCTCCCTGGCTTCTAGCTCCCTTGTACATCCCCGCTCCCGACCCTCCTCCCCCCACCGTCTGGGACGCGGTGAAGGAAGCCGTCCGCGGCGCCCATCGCCACGACTACACCGAAGGGCCCATCGGGCGTTCCCTGATGTTGCTCGCCGTGCCGATGGTGCTCGAGGTGGCGCTGGAGTCGGTCTTCGCGGTGGTGAACGTCTTCTGGGTCGGGCGGCTCGGACCCCAGGCGATCGCGACGGTCGGTCTCACCGAAGCGATGTTCAGTACCATCTACGCCCTCGGCATGGGCCTGGGGATCGGGGCAACGGCCATGGTGGCGCGCCGGATCGGGGAAAAGCACCCCGACCTCGCGGCCCGGGCCGCGGTGCAGGCCATCATCCTCGGGTTCCTGGTCGCGATTCCGGTGGCACTGGTCGGAGCCGGCCTCGCGCCCGGGCTGCTCCGGCTCATGGGCGCTTCGGAGGAAGTCATCGCCACCGGGCACGGGTACACCCGGGTGCTGTTTGCCGGCAATGTCGTCATCCTGCTCCTCTTCCTCATCAACGCGGCATCCGGATCATCGTGTTCGCCATTCTTCCTTCCTGGGGCATGGCCAACGCGGCCGCGACCATGGTGGGCCAGGCCCTCGGGGCGGGGAAGCCCGACCGCGCCGAGCAGGCCGTGTGGCGCGCGGGCCGCTACAATGTTGCGTTTCTCGGCGGGATCGGAGCGCTGTTCCTGGCCTTTGCCCCGCTTCTGGTCGGGGCCTTCACCCGGGATCCGGAGGTGGGGCGCCATGCCATCGCCTGTCTTCGGATCGTGAGCGCGGGCTTTCTGTTCTATGGGTACGGGATGGTGCTGACCAGCGCCTTCAATGGGGCGGGAGATACCTGGACTCCGACCATCATCAACCTGTTCTGCTTCTGGCTCTGGGAAATACCCCTTGCCTGGCTGCTCTCCCGGCGCACCGGCCTGGGATCCAACGGTGCTTTTCTGGCGGTCACCATCGCCTTCTCGACCCTGGCCCTGGTGAGCGCGATCATCTTCCGGAAGGGAAGCTGGAAGACCCGGATCCTGTGACCCCGTCCCCTAACGAATTCCCCCCCGTCGCGTCATACTTCTATCGACCGCGGTACCGGCTTCGGCTCTTGATCGGGTTTCCCGGTCCACCGTTGGTCGTTGGAAGAGCCGTTCCTGTTGACTGTTGACCGTTGACGCTGTTGGACCATTCACTGTTCACGGTTCACGCTCTTATGCGCACTCCCGCCCTCGCTGGACTCGTCCTTTTCCTCGCCGGCTGTGCCGGCCAGACCACCGGCCCCAGCGATCTCGACAGCCTGACCCTGGTCCCCGAATTCGCCAACAGCAGCGCAACCGAGGTTGACGCGGCCGGGATCGGCGGGGCTCGGCTGCCGGAAG
>DATECI010000254.1:0-2899 GCA_035286985.1 Gemmatimonadales bacterium | reverse complement strand
TGGGGCGGGTTCGTCCGCGCGACTGGAAGCGGAGCCGGCTGTGACCGGCACTGGCCCCTTTGCAATGCCGAGATCGTCCCCCCATCCCCCACGGCCCACACGCTGATCGAATTCACCCACCGCATCAGCAGTGGGCTTGCGCTGCTCCTCGTAGTCGGGCTGGTCTGGGCCAGCCGGGCCCTGCCCCGTCGGCATCGGGCCCGCCGTGCTGCAGCCTGGTCGCTCGGTTTCGTGCTGGGGGAAGCGTTGGTCGGCGCGGGGCTCGGGCTCTTCGAGCTTGTCGGAGACAATGATTCGATGCTGCGGGCCAGCTACCTCGCGGTGCATCTCCTGAACACGTTCCTGCTGCTCGGCGCCCTTGCGCTCACCACCCACTGGGCAACCCAATCCGACCCCTGGCAACGGCCCTCGGCGGGAGCGGCACCCTGGCTGCTCGGGGCGGGACTGCTCGGGGTCCTGGTCGTCGGCATGACCGGCGCAGTGGCGGCCCTTGGGGACACCCTGTTCCCGGCCGGCTCCCTGACCGAAGGACTGCGGGCCGACACCGCCCCGGCCGCCCATCTCCTGGTGCGCTTGAGGGTGCTGCATCCGCTCTTCGCGGTGCTGACCGGGTTATACCTCAGCCTGATGATGTGGCTGGTGGGAAGAGAGCGGCCGGCGGCACTCGAATCGCGGTGGGCTCGCCTGCTTCCCACCCTGGTTCTGATCCAGCTGGGCGCCGGTCTCACCAATCTTCTGCTGCTCGCTCCGATCACTCTTCAGCTGGTTCACTTGTTCCTTGCTGACCTGCTCTGGATCGCGCTGGTCCTCTTTGGCGCCACCGCTTTGGCGGCGCCGCGCGAGCACGACGTCAACAGTCAGCGCGCGCGGGCGGACTGATCTCGAGCGGACACGGTAGCCCGAGCGGCTCACCCGGGGCATGCACCGGAACGATGAGAAAGCGGTCGCCGTCGTACCAGAACAGGGCGTTTTGCAGGAATTCCTCCGCGAGCCTCCGGGCTTCCTCCAACGATGCCGGGATGGCCCAGCCGGGTTCCTGGTGGCGGCCGTCGGGAGAGCCGCCGAGGGCCTTCCGCGCCCCCGGAAAGCGCGACGCGATCTGGCTCGCGAGCACGGCGAGGAGCCGGCGGTTGGAATGGTCGTCGAGGTGACCGCCGAGCGGATTGGACGCCGTCACCACGGCGAACGGTCCCGGAAGACCCAGGTCCTGGAGGTGGCGGCGAATGGCAGGGGTGAGAGGGTGACGGAGATCCACGACGATGCCGGCGTCGGGAAACGTCAGCACCGTGTCCGGGTAGGCACCCCACGCGCGATGCACGGGACCAGCGGGTTACATGTTGGCGATCAGCGCGTCCGCGAATTCGCTGGTCCGAAGCAGGGTCGCGCTTTCCATCAGGCGGTGAAAGTCGTAGGTGACTTGTTTCGCGGCGATGGTCCGGTCGAGCCCCCGGAGGACCCGGTCGGCCGCCTCGGTCCACCCCAGATAGCGAAACATCATCTCGCCCGACAGGATCAGGGAGCCGGGATTGACCTTGTCCTGCCCGGCGTACTTGGGCGCGGTCCCGTGGGTTGCCTCGAAAATGGCGTGACCGGTCAGGTAGTTGATATTGGCGCCCGGCGCAATCCCGATGCCGCCGACCTGGGCCGCGAGCGCGTCGGAGATGTAATCGCCGTTGAGGTTGAGGGTCGCGATGACTTCGTATTCCGATGGCCGGGTTAGGATCTGCTGGAGAAACGCGTCGGCGATGACGTCCTTGATGATCAGGCCCTGGGGCAGCCGGCACCAGGGCCCGCCCTCGAATTCTACCGCACCGAACTCCTCCTGGGCGAGCTGGTAGCCCCAGTCGCGGAACGCGCCCTCGGTGAATTTCATGATGTTGCCCTTGTGAACCAGGGTCACGCTGTGGCGTCCCTGGGCCAGGGCATACTCGATCGCGGCCCGGATCAAGCGCTTGGAGCCTTCTTCGGAGACCGGCTTGATGCCGATGGCACTGGTGGCCGGGAACCGGATCGAGGTGGCGCCCATCTCGTTCAGAAGGAACTCCACCATCTTCCTGGCGGCCGGAGTTCCCGCCTGGTACTCGATGCCGGCATAGATGTCCTCGGTGTTCTCCCGGAAGATCACCATGTCGACCGCACCGGGGTTCTTCACCGGGGAGGGGACTCCCTCGAACCAGCGCACCGGCCGCACGCAGGCATAGAGGTCGAGCTGCTGGCGCAGCGCAACGTTGAGGGACCGGATGCCGCCGCCGACCGGGGTAGTGAGCGGTCCCTTGATGGCCACCAGATGCTCCCGGATGACTTGGAGGGTTTCCTGGGGCAGCCAGTCGTCGACCAGCCGCTTGGCCTTTTCCCCCGCCAGGACCTCGCGCCACGCGATGCGGCGGGCGGGGCCGTAGGCCCGCTCCACTGCCGCGTCGAATACCCGCTGGGCGGCACGCCAGATGTCCGGCCCGGTGCCATCTCCCTCGATGAAGGCAATGATCGGGACATCGGGCACCCGGAGCGTCCTTGCCTCCATGGTGATCCGCTCCGCCTGCGCCGGCCCGGCTGGGCCCATCCTGGTCTTGGGGAAGGAAGTCACTGGTGCACCACCTCTCTGGGGTTCTCCATCTCCACGTCGTGGCCCGGCATCCAACCGGCCTGCAGGCTCAGGCGGGGCCGGTCTCCCCGCGCCCCAGCAGATCCTCCAGCACCTTGTCCACGACCTCGCTCACGTCTCCCTGAACAATCGTGCGGAGCACGTCCATCGTTTCGAGCGCCAGATCGCCGGGATGGCGGCGGTCCTTCTCGAACCGGACGATCTGGCCGAGGAACACCGCGGCCTGCCGCTCGTCGCTGGCATCATTGGGCTCGCCGGCAGCGGGGCCCTCCGGGTCCCGCGGCTCGCCGGCAGCGG
>DATECI010000253.1:0-4312 GCA_035286985.1 Gemmatimonadales bacterium | reverse complement strand
ATTCTACCCTCTAGCTCCCTAGCCCCCTAGCTCCCTAGCCCCCTACCCCCATGAAACTCAGCAAGAAGCTCCAGGCCGCCATGAACGAGCAGGTGCGCCGCGAGTTCGGCGCCTATTACCTCTACCTCGCCATGGCCGCCTGGTTTGGCCAGCGAAACTTCGACGGCTTCTCCCGATGGATGCGGGTCCAGGCTCAGGAAGAAGCCAGTCACGCGATGAAATTCTTCGACTACATCAACGATCGCTCGGGCGAAATCACCCTCGAGTCCCTCGACAAACCCCGCGCGAGCTGGAAAACCGTGCTAGCCGTGTTTGAGGCGGCCAAAGCGCACGAGGCCCAGGTGTCCGCCGGGATCAGCCGGCTCTACGAGCTCGCCCTGGCCGAAAAGGACTACGCCTCCCAGGCCATGCTGCAATGGTTCATCACCGAGCAGGTCGAAGAGGAAAAGACCAGCACCCACATCGTCGAAACCTTGCGGATCATCGGCGACAGCACCTCGGGTCTCCTGCTCTACGACCGGGAATTGGGTGCCCGCCCCCAAGTCTGACCGCTTGACCACTGGCCCCGGACCCCTCAGATGAGGGTCTCGTTTCTCGGTCTCGGCGCCATCGGCACCCCAATGGCGGCGCGGCTGGCTGAGCGGTACCAGCTCACGGTCTGGAACCGCACCACAGCGCGGTCGCGCGACTTTGCCGCCGAGCACCCTGCCCGCGTGGCGGCTACTCCTCGGGAGGCTGCCGCCGGTGCCGAAGTGGTCATCACTTGTCTCCCAACCTCCGCCGACGTCGAGCACCTGCTCGATGGACCTGACGGCCTGGAGGGGGGCCTGGAGCGTGGCGCCCTCTTCCTCGATTGCACCTCAGGCGATGCGGCAACTTCGCGCCGCATCGCGGCCCGGCTTACCCCTCGGGGAGTAGCGTTTGCCGACGCGCCGGTGAGTGGTGGCACCAACGGTGCCGCGGCCGGAATCCTGACCGTCATGGTCGGGGGCGATGAAGCCGTCTTCCGGCGCGCCGTGCCAGTGCTGCAAGCTTTCGGCAAGCGTATCGTGCATATGGGCCCCCTCGGCACCGGCGATGCGATGAAGGCGGTGAACAACACCCTCCTCGGCGTGAACATCCTGGCCCTCGCCGAAGGACTGACCGGCCTCGTCAAGGCGGGCGTAAACCCCCGGCTCGCGGTGGAAACCTTGAACGCATCGAGCGGCCGCTCCTTCGTGAGCGAAACCCTTATCCCTGAGCGCGTGCTGCCCGGCACCTGGCCGGTCACTTTCCGGCTCGCCCTCCTGGACAAGGATGTGGGGATCTGCCTGGGTCAATTGCGGGAGCTTGGGATCCCGGCGCCCCTCCTGGAGCGTGCCGGCGAGCTGCTGCACCAGGCCCGCGTCGCCCTCGGGGAAGCCGCCGATTACCTGGAGCCCATCCGCCTCCAAGAGCGCCGCACCGGAGTCGAAATCCGGGGGTGACGATCCACCGACTCCACCGACCCTACCGACCGTACTGACCCCACTGACCACACCGTCCTCGCCGCTTCTCGTCCTCGTCGGTACCCAGGACCTCGTCAACATTGCCGGCGCGGTTCGCCTGGCCCGGAATTTCGGAATCGACGCCATGCGTCTGGTCCAACCCAGGGTCTTCGATCCCTGGCGCATCGAGGGCATCGCGCATAACACGGCCGATTTCGTCTCCCGCATCACCCTGCACGATTCTCTTGTCGAGGCGACGGCGGACTGCGTCTTCCTGGCCGCGCTTACCGCTCGCGGGCGGACCGCCAAGCGCAGCATCCTCCGGCCCCGCGCTGCGGCCGCCGAGCTGGCCCGCCGGAGCCTCGAAGGCCCCGTCGCCATCGTGGTGGGAAGGGAGGACAGCGGTCTGACCAATGACGAGCTGGATCGTTGCCACGTGCTGGTCACCATCGAGACCGTGCCCGATCACCGCTCGCTCAACCTCGCCCATGCGGTCGCGATCCTGGGATACGAATCCTGGCTTGCCCGCACCGGAGCCGGCCAGCCGTTCAAGCCGCCCCGGCGGGACGCCCCGGCCGCCCCGGCGGAGAAGCTCGAGCTGCTCTTCCGGGACTGGGAACGGGCCCTGTGGGCCATCGAGTTCTTCAAGACCCGCCGGCCCGACGCCGTGATGCGCTCTGTGCGCGAAGCGCTCTTCCGCGCCGATCTCGACTGGCGCGAAGCCTCGCTGATCCGGGCCATGGCGCTGGAAACCGTGCGCTTCTTGGAGCGAACCGGGACCCCGTTTGAACTGCCGGAGGCGCTCCGCGACGTCGGACGCCTCCTGCCCGAATCGGGACAAAATGAGCCGGAATAACAACTCGGCCCCCGATTCCCCCGGTCCTCAGTTCCCTAGCTTCCCAACCCCCACCTTCCCACCTACCACCCATCACTTGGCCTAAGTATTTTCGCAGGTCCCGTTTACCCACTTCGGAAGGCGCATGCGGAAGCTGGTCGTCGCCGGGGGGATCGCAAGCTTGGCTGCGCTGGTAGCGATCCTGCCCGCCTTGGGGCGGACCCTTGCCCAGCAGCAGGCCCGGCCCGATTCGCTCATTGCCCCGCGGCTCACGGCCGCCGATTCAGGCCGCCTCAAGGGGCCCCGCCAGCCGATCTTCTTTCGCCACGATATTCACGCCGGGCAATACAAGATTCCCTGCCAGTACTGCCACTACACCGTGGCCGCCTCCAGCGAGCCGGGAGTCCCTTCGGTCCAAACCTGCATGGGCTGCCATCTGGTCATCTCCGGGACCGACAGCACCGATCGGAGGGAGATTCAAAAGCTTCGCCGGTTCTGGAGCGACAGCGGCACCGCCGGGGCCCCCCGGCTCGAGTGGGTGCGGATCCATGCCCTCGCCCGCCACGTACACTTTCCCCACATGCGCCACCTCAAGGCGATGGGAGCCAACGCTTGCCAGACCTGTCACGGTGATATAGCCCGGATGCCCCAGGTCTTCCGGGTCAACACGGTGACCAACATGGGCTGGTGCATCACCTGCCACGTGGAGCGCAAAGTGACTCGGGATTGTGTCACATGTCATTACTAGAGCCGGAGCACCCGGTAGACCGCCGCCGCTTCCTCAAAGTCGTTGGCGTCTCCACCGCCGGGACGGCGGCGCTTTCGGGCTGCTCCCTCCAGAGCATCGAGAAACTCGTCCCTTATCTCGTCCAGGCGGAAGATCAGGTCCCGGGCATCCCGACCTGGTATGCATCCACCTGTACCGAGTGCAGCGCCGGCTGCGGGGTGCACGTCAAGACCCGCGAGGCCCGCGCCATCAAGCTCGAAGGAAACCCCGCCCATCCCGTCAATGCGGGAACCCTTTGCCAGCGCGGACAGGCGGCGCTTCAGGGGCTCTACAATCCCGATCGCGTCCGGGGCCCCCGCGCCAGGGAGCGCGGCGCCTTCAAGGAGATTCCCTGGGATGAAGGGATCAACCGCCTGGCCCAGCGCATTCAGGAAGGGCCGGGCGGTCTCGTGGTCATCAGCGGCGCCGGCCCCGGCAGCTTCGACTCCCTCCTCGCCGCCTTCGTCGAGTCGGTCGGGGGCCAGCTGATCCGCTACCAGCCCTTCGACCGCGCCGCCGAGCGGATCGCCAATCGGCGTGTCTTCGGGCTCGACGAGGTGGCGCTCTACGACTTCGCCCGGGCCCGCTACATCGTCTCCTTCGGTGCCGATTTCCTGGAGACCTGGGGGCCGGTCATCGAGCAGCAGCGCGGCTTTGCTCAATCCCACGGATGGAATGGACAGAGCATGGCCCGGCACGTCTACGTAGGGCCCCGGATGAACCTGACCGGGATGAACGCCGACGAATGGCATCCCGTCTTCCCTGGCTCCGAAATCTCCCTCGCGCTCGGCATGGCCGCGGTGATTCTCGCCGAGCGCACCAGCGCCCCGGAAGATGCCTATGCACTCCGCGCTGGGCTCTCGGCCTATTCGCCGGAGCGGGTCGCCAACGACACCGGCCTCACTCCCGATCTCGTACGCCGGCTGGCCCGCGAATTCGTCTCGGCAACGCCCGGCCTCGCGGTGGCCGGTGGGGTCGGGGCCCAACATCGCGGTGCCGCCGATCTGTGCGCCGCGGTCGCGTTGCTCAACTACGTGGCTGGGAATGTGGGGGAGACGGTGCGCTTCGGCGCCGCGCTTCCGGCCTGGGATGACTACGGCGCCATGGAGCGGCTCATCTCCCGGATGAACGCTGGCGAGGTCGGCGTTCTCCTGGTCCATGAGGCTAACCCCGCCTACGCGCTGCCGAAGAAAACCGGCTTCGCCGAGGCCATGGTCAAGGTCCCCTTCAAGGTGAGCACCTCGC
>DATECI010000252.1:0-2221 GCA_035286985.1 Gemmatimonadales bacterium | reverse complement strand
CGGGACCGGTCAGACCAACGACTACAAGCGCATCACGGTCCGGGTGAGCGGCACCGGGCTGGCCACGAATGTCGAGCGAACCATCACCATTGCGGCGCAATGAGAACTAAGCGGCTGGGCAACGAGCGAGGCATGTCCCTCATCGAGATCATGATCGCCATGACGGTCTTTCTGATCGTTCTGGCGGGGGTGATGCAGGCCATCGGGAGCCAGTCGAAGGGGTTCCGGCGGGGGGGAGACGAGATGGGCATGCTCCAGAACCTCCGCTACGGGGTGGACCAGCTGGATCAGGATATCCGGGTGGCCGGCGCCAACGTGCCGGCGCGGCAACCCATCGTAGTATTTGCAGGGCCGAATTCGTTCGCCTTCAATGCCGACATCGTATCGAACATCGCAGGCGACATTTCCGCCGTCTACGTGGATCCGGACGCACCGCTCGGCGAAGTATCGGCTTGGACCTTGGCCTCGGCAACTGCGATTCCGGGGTCCAGTCCTTCGTTCACGTATCCGCTGGCCGATTACCCGCTCAGCGGGGCGGAGACCGCCATCTTCTGGTTTACCGCCGACCCCGAAACCTCGCGCACCGACGATTTCATGCTGGTGCGGAGGATCAATGCCCGGCCCGAGGAAGTGCTGATGCGCAATGTCCTGGCCCCGGCCAGCGGGACCTTCTTTCGCTACTACTACCTCAACGCGCCGGTGGGAGTGAACGCCACGCTGGATACGGTGCCGACAGCATGGGGCGCGCTTCGGCACTCGGCGCCTCAGCACGGCCAGTTACCGGACACCGGGACGGTGGCGCGGATCGATCTGCTTCGGGCGGTCGAGGTGCGGTACCAGGTGACCAACGCCCGGTCCGGGTCGGATGAGCGGATCCGGAGCACCACGGCTCTGCTCGCCATGCCCAACTCGGGGGTCAAGAAGCTCACGACCTGCGGCGACACTCCGATCTTCGGGAACCCGGTCACGGCGGTCTGGTCGCCCTTGCTCAGTCCTCCGGCTATCGACGTGACCTGGGCCAAATCGGTGGACGAGACCAGCGGAGAGCAGGACGTCATCCGGTACCTGGTTTGGCGCCGGCTGGGAGGCGCGGGCCCCTGGGGTGATCCCTACACCTCGATCGCGGCGTCGGGCTCGGCAACGTATTCGTTCCCCGACCCCGACGTGAGCAGCGGGTCATCGTATCAGTATGCTGTGGCGGCGCAAGACTGCACCCCGGCGCTGTCGCCGCAGAGCTTTTCGGTCACGGTGCCGGTTCCGTGATCTCACGCGTGGAGAACCCTATGCGTAACGAACGCGGCATCGCGCTGGTTACCGTCCTGTTGCTGGCTTTCGCCCTGAGCGCCCTCTCGCTCGGCGCGGCCATGATGGCCATGAATGGCGGTTTGATCCGCCGGTACAACGAGCGGCTGGCGGTGGCGAATGACGCCGACCTGGCCGGCCTGGAGGAGGCCCGGAGCCGGCTGAACGGCACCCCCAGCTTGTGGCCGTCCACCGGGTATGCCACCCTGGAAAACGGCGTGGCGGTCTATGATGCGAACGGGGTGGTCATCCCGGGCCTCACTCGCACCACCTGGGCGGGGCCCAGCGGCACCTCTTCCGGCCAATACGGCGTGTTCGGCAGCATCATCAGCCTCTTGAGCGACAACACCAACATCCGGGTGGTGCGGCGGCTCGAGGTCACCCAGGAGAGCTTCGCGAAGTACGCTTACTTCACCACCATCGAGGGGAACATCTATTTCGGAGGCGGGGACCAGATC
The DNA here is from genome assembly GCA_035286985.1 of Gemmatimonadales bacterium. GTDB lineage: Bacteria > Gemmatimonadota > Gemmatimonadetes > Gemmatimonadales > GWC2-71-9 > JABFSM01. Next base: position 461 of record DATECI010000252.1, on the reverse strand, counting down.
TTCGGTCCGGTCCACTCCAACGACCAGATCCAGATCCACTCGACCGGGGCCCGGTTCCGGGACATCGTGCGCACCGCCCAGGGGATCAGCAATCCCCAGTACGGGACCTTCGACAAGGGCTATGAAACCGGAGTGACGCCGATCCCAATGCCGAGCACGGCCGATCTTACCGCGCTCCAGACCCAGGCCCAGACCGGCAACACCTACTTCCCCGGGTACACCAATGGCGGGACGGGAGAGGGGCGCACCCGGGTCGAGTTCGTGGCGGTGGACCTCAACGGCGATGGGGACACGACCGACGAGGACGAGGGGTTCATCAAGGTATATCAGGGCGGGCCGAGCAAGGCGCCGTTCGTGACCGCCAGTCGGCCGACGACGATCACCAATACCGAGAACTGCGGCGACTGGAACGCGGCGCACGCCAACCTGTTTCTGGCCGCGTTCGATCACCCCGGCAGCGG
>DATECI010000251.1:0-2542 GCA_035286985.1 Gemmatimonadales bacterium | reverse complement strand
ACCCGCCGGCAAGCCCGCCCCAGCCGCTCGAGCCCCTCGGCAAGCTCGTCCTCGCTCATCAGCATCTGGGGCGCGATCCGGATCACGTGGCCCCACAGTCCCCCCGTGCCGATCAGCAGGCGCTCCTGCTTGGCGGCCTCGAGGAGCGCTCCGGCCCGCTTCGGGCTGGGCACCTTGGTGGTGCGGTCATCCACCAGCTCCAGTGCCTGCATGAGCCCCATGCCGCGCACGTCGCCAATCCAGGAATGAGCCCGGGCCAGGTCCTCGAGCCCGGCCCGGAGGCGCTGGCCTAACCCGGCACTCCGGGCCGGCACGTTCTCCCGCTCCATCACTTCGAGCGTGGCGTCCATAGCGGCCATGCAGATGGGGTTGCCCCCGAAGGTCGAGATGGTCTTGCCCTTCCAGGCGGCGGCAATCTCATCCCGGGTGATGGTCGCTCCCACCGGAAAACCGTTCGCGATGGCCTTGGCCATCACCATGATGTCGGGCTCGACCCCCCAGTGCTCGATCCCAAACCACTTGCCGCCGGTCCGGCCGAATCCCGCCTGGACCTCGTCGGCAATGAACAGCCCGCCGTGCTTCCGCACGATCTCCGCCACCAGCGGGAAATATCCCGGCGGAGGCACGATATAGCCGCCGGCGCCCTGAATGGTCTCGGCGAAGAACCCGGCCGGCTTGCCGCTGGTCATGGTGAGAATGACTTCTTCCACGTCGCGGGCATACCGCTCGGCACACTGGTCGTGGGGCGGACCATAGGCGCACCGGTAGCAGTAAGGCGACAGGGCGTGCTTGACCCAGGGCACCGATCCGCCCAGCGGGGTCCATCCGCTCAGTGCGGTCAGCGTGGTCCCGAGGGTGCTGCGCCCGGAGTAGCCATAGCGGAGCGCGATGATCTCGTCGCGGCCGGTGAACATCCGGGCCAGCATGATCGCGGTTTCGACGGCTTCGGTCCCGCTGTTGGTGAAGAAGGTCTTACCGAGCCGCCCCGGCGCGAGGGCGCCCAGGCGGCGCGCCGCATTCACCTGGGGCTCATTGAGATAGAGCGTCGACACGTGCCCGAGCCGGCCCACCTGGTCTCGCACCCGGTCCACCACCTCGGGATGGCAATGGCCGATCGCGGTGGTCAGGATGCCGCAGAAGAAGTCGAGGTACTCGATCCCCTCCGCGTCGGTGACGTGGGAGCCGCTTCCCTCGACCAGAACGAGGGGGTCCCGGTAGTAGGGGACAGCGGCGGGAATAATGGATTCGTGCCAGCCGGATCGTACCGCGGCCGCGAGATCTGTGATGGTCGTCATTGGAGGCACCTGGCGTGGGTCACTGGTTTTCACCACCTGGAAATCACGACTCTCTGGTCCGTGAAGAACTGGATCGCATCCCTTCCCTGCGCTTTGAGATCCCCATAGAACGAGCCCCGGGAGCCGCCGAACGGAAAGAACGCCATGGGAGCCACCACGCCGAGGTTCACCCCAATCATACTGATCCCGGCCCGAGAGCGGAACTCGCGGGCGGCGGCGCCGCTCGAGGTGAACAGGGAAATCGCGTTACCATACCGGCTCTGGTGCACCAGGGCGATGGCCCCCTCAAGCGAATCGGCCCGGCACAGGCCGGCCACTGGCCCGAAGATCTCCTCCCGACCGATAACCATGGCCGGGGTCACGGCTTCGAACACCGTGGGCCCAAACCAGTGGCCCTGCGGATAGCGCGGGACGCCCGCGGCCCGCCCATCGAGGAGGAGCCGGGCGCCTTCCCGCTCTCCGGCGGAGACATAACCCGCGACCCGCTCCCGATGGGACGCGGAAATGACCGGGCCCATGGTGACGCCGGGATCGAGGCCATAGCCCAGGGTGAAGGAGGCAGCCCCGTCCAGGATCCGCTCCCGCATCGGGGAGTAGGCCTCTCCCACTCCGACGACGATGCTCCCGGCCAGGCAGCGCTGGCCCGTCGCGCCGTAGACCGATGCGAGAACCGCTTTCGCGGTTGCATCGAAATCGGCGTCCGGAAGCACAATGAGGTGATTCTTGGCGCCCCCGAGGGCCTGGACCCGCTTCCCGGACGCCGCAGCCCGGGAATAGACCTGGCGGGCCACTGCGCTCGAGCCCACGAATGAGATGCCCACCACGTCGGGGTGATCGAGGAGCGCTTCCACCGCGCCCTGGTCGCCGTGCACCACGTTGAGAACCCCGGCTGGCAATCCCGCTGCGCCCGCCAACTCCACCACCCGCTGATGAGTGAGCGGATCCCGCTCACTGGGCTTGAGGACGACGGTGTTGCCGGTGGCCACGGCGAAGGGCCAGAACCAGAGCGGGATCATCACCGGAAAATTGTACGGCGTGATCACCCCGAAGACGCCGAGCGGCTGGCGGATCGTTTCGCAGTCGATGCCCGGGGCGATGTTCTCGAGGGTAGTCCCCATCATCAAGGTGGGGATGGCGCAGGCGTGGGAAAGGCTCTCGATGCCGCGCTTGAGCTCGCCGCCCGATTCTTCCCGGGTTTTGCCGTGTTCCCGGGTCATCAGCTCCGCCAGCTCGTCCTGGTGCTGCTC
>DATECI010000250.1:0-10858 GCA_035286985.1 Gemmatimonadales bacterium | reverse complement strand
CCCTGCCCTGGCGCCGTAGGCCGAAGCGGCAACGCCGGCGTTTCCCGCCGTAGGGAGCGTGAACGAGCGGGCTCCGCCCAGGACGGCGCGGGTGACGGCCGCCGCCAACCCGCGCGCCTTGAAGCTGCCGGTCGGATTCGTACTCTCATCTTTGACCATCGCGTTGGGCAGCCCGATCCGGGCACCGATTCTCCCCACCGGCAGAAGGGGGGTGTCCCCCTCGCCCAGACTGAGGGGCTCTTCTCCTGGCCCGAGCGGGAGGAAGCTCCGAAACCGCCACATCCCTCGCTTGGGTGCACCAGAACGGGTGCGGCTGCCGTGCTCTCGGCCGGGGTAGCGCACCAGCCACGGCTGGCCGCACTCGCAGACCGTGGGCAGTCCGGATGGCAGCGCGGTCCGGCCGCATGAGGCACACTCGAGTCTCCAATCCATGTTTTCCTAGCCCCCTAGCTCTCTGGCTCCCTGCCCTCTCAAATACTCCAGAATCCGTTCCGCCAGCGGGAGGGAGAATCCTGGAAGCGAAGCAATCTCCCCGGCCGACGCCGAGCTGACTCCGGCTAGGCTGCCGAACCGCTCCAGCAGCCGGCGCCGCCGCTCCGGCCCGATGCCCGGAATCTCGAGCAACGCGGAGGTGATCGTCCGGGCCCGGCGCCGGTTCCGATTGTAAGCCAGGCCAAACCGGTGGGCCTCGTCGCGCAGCCGTTGCAGCAGCCGGAGCGAGGGACTTCGCCGGGAGAGCCGGACTGGCTCTGGCCGGCCCGGCAGAAAGACCTCTTCGTCCCGCTTCGCGAGCGAGATGATTGGAAGCTCCGACACCCCGGCCTGCTGAGCCGCGGCAAGGGCCGCGCCCAGCTGGCCCTTGCCCCCGTCAATCACGAGAAGATCGGGTAGCGGCTTGGCTTCCTCCCCCCGGCGCAGCAGATAGCGGGTTACCACCTCGTGAATCGCGGCGAAGTCGTCCTGCTGGCCTTCCGTCCCGCTCTTGATACGGAACTTCCGGTACTCGCTCTTCTTGGGCCGGCCGGCTTCGAACGTCACCAGCGCCCCCACCGTGTCTTTCCCCTGGTTGGTCGAGATGTCGACACAGACCATGGTGCGAGGCACGGTGACCAGACCGAGGTCCCGTCCCAGGGCGTAGACCGGATCGCCGGCACGCTCCTCCGCCTCGAACGACTCCAGGCGGAGGCTCTCCAGAAGGTGTCGGGCGTTTCGCTCCGCCAGATCGAGCCAGCGGCGGGCGGTACCCCGTTGGGGAACCGTCCACGTGGTGCCGGGAAGCAACCCCTCGATCTGGGGAAGCTCGGCAGGCGCAAAGGGAAGGACAACCCGCACGACCCGGTCCGATAGCGGGACGTAGTAGCGGACCAGGAACGCCCCGAGAATGGCCGGGTCCGGCTCGCCTTCGACGTTCTCAAGAAACCGGTGTTCCCGGTCGGTGACCCGCCCTTCCCGGATCCGGAAGAGCACCCCGACTGCATCGTCTCCGTCCCGGGCATAGCCAACCACATCGGCATCCCCGCTGCCGATCGTTTCCACCGCCGCCGGCCGCTCGATTTCGTCCAGCCAGCGAAGGGTGTCGCGCAGATCGCGGGCCCGCTCGTAATCCTCCCGCTCGCTCGCCTGCTGCATCATGAGCCGGACCCGGGTCCGCACATCGACCGTCTTCCCCTCGAGAAGAGCCACCACCTCATCGATCATGGCCCGGTAGTCGGCCTGGTTCTGCCAGCCGACGCAGGGGGCGAGACAGCGCCCGATGTGGTAGTCGAGGCAGGGCCGGTCGCGCCGCTGCCCGGGCAGGTCGTCATCACAGCTGCGGACCGTGAAAATCCGCCGGACTAGCGCCAGGGCCCGCCGCATCTCCCCGACATCGGTGAAGGGCCCGAAGTAGCGAGCCCCGGGAATGTCTCTTCGCCGGGTGACCAGCACGCGGGGAAAGGGCTCTTTCAAGGTTACCGCGATCGACGGATAACTCTTGTCGTCCTTGAGCCGGACGTTGAATCGGGGCTGATACTCCTTGATGAGGTTGTTCTCCAGCAGGAGCGACTGGCTTTCGCTCTCGACCACGATGGTATCGAGATCGGCGATCAGTCTCCGCAGCAGCTGATTCTTGGGACTCCCGCCTGCCGCGAAATCGGCCGTGACGTAATTCCGCACCCGGCTCCGCAGGTTGGCGGCCTTGCCCACGTACAGGACCTTCCCTTCCTGGTCCTTCCAGAGGTAGACCCCGGGGGCAGTCGGAAGCGAGTCCAGCTTGCGCTGCAGGGTGTCGGAGATTGCTGCGACGGTCATGCCCGAACGAAGAAACGGCCTGCAAGGCGAACGGCCAAGGGCACCCGCAGAGCGAGCGTTCCGGCCAGATACACGAAGCCGAAAGGAAGCAGCACGACGAGCGCGGTGGCAATGGGGCCGAGCCGATCGCTCACCAGGAAGAGCATACCCCATCCCGCACCGCCGGCAACGACGGCCGCCGCCCAGAGCCGGATCGCGTAGCCGGGGGCCAGCCGGGTCGGGCCGATCCGCCGGTCCAGGCTCCTCCGGAGAAGGATGAACTCCACCCATCCTGCCACGCCGGCCGAGCCGGTCAGGCCAGCCGCCCCCCACCGTGCCGGGACCCCGATCAGGGCCGGCCCATGCAGCGCGGCCAGATACCCCAGTCCGATCGTGAGGCCGACTCGAATCAGGGCGAACCGAAGCGGAGTGCGCGCGTCATGGAGGGCGTACCAGGCCGAGGAGTAGAGCCGGCCCAAGGTGCCTGCCAGCAGCCCGACGGTCGAGCCCGCCAGGATTCCCCATACGTAGAGCGAATCCTCCCGGGTAAAGCGCCCGGTCTGGAATACCGCCCCGGCGATCACGTGACCCAGGGCGGCCATTGCGACGATGGAGGGCACGATGAAGAAAGCGATATGCCCGATCCCGGCTTCGATGCGCTGGCGCAACCGGCCTGGTGCGTCATCCCCGGTTCCCGCTTCGGCAGAAAGCGCGGGGAGCTCGGCGGCGGCAACGGACAGCCCGAAGAGGCTGACCGGCAGCGTGTAGAGGGTCTGCGCGTTCGCGAGAGCGGCCAGCGCGCCGGTGGGCAGGAGACTCGCGAGAATCTCATCCACGAACCCGCTGATCTGAACGACCCCGCGGCCCACGAAGGCCGGCACGAAGTTGCGCCATACGACCCGCGTGTGGGCTGCGTTGCCCCGGAGCGACAGCCGAATCGGACCCGCGAGCCTCCAGACGGCCGGAAGCTGAATCGCGACCTGGAGCAGGCTGCCGGCGACCGCTCCCCATGCGGTCCACAGGGCGATTCGCTCGGGGCCTGACCCCGCAGGCACCAGGAGAAGGGCGCCCACGATCGCGGCATTCCAGACGACCGGCGCGGCGTAGGAGAGGAAGAACCGCCGGTGGCTGTTCAGGATGCCGAGGCACCACGCTGAAAAGACCAGCAGTCCGGCGCCGGGAAAGAACACCCGCACCAGCCGGATGACCAGCTCTCGTTTGGCCCCGGCAAAGCCGGGTGCGATGGCCGTGTTGAGCGCTGGGGCCATGGTAACGCCGATCGCCACGAGGAGGGCCACCACCACGGCCAGCAGGCCGGCCACGGCACCGGCCACCTGACGGGCATCCTCGGCGCGCCCTTCGGCCCGGAGCCGCGCATAAACCGGAATGAACGAAGCGCTGAGGACCCCTTCGCCGAAGAGGTTCTGCAGGAAATTGGGGATCCGGAACGCCGCGGCGAAGGCGTCGGCCGCGTCGCTCAGCCCGAGGAAATGCGCCAGCACCCGCTGGCGCACCAGACCGGTGACCCGGCTGAACAGGATCCCGGCCGCGACGAGCGGAGCGGCGGATTGCCGCGCTTCAGCCATACCACCGCGCGATGTGCGCGGCCAGCTCCTCGAGGACTCCCTTTCCATAACGCGCCAGGAACCCAGTCATGCAGAGCACCCGTTCCTGGGGCTTTCCCTGGGGACGAACCGAAAGGCGGGCCCGGGCAACCTGCCCGAGCTCGACGCTTTCGCGCTTGCGGGCATGCTGGAGCAGCTTCTTCTCCAGCGCGTCTACCGCGAAGAGCGCCTGGCCCCGGGCCGAAGCCGCCGGGCGCTCCAGCGTCGGGTCCACCTGCGCCGCCGCCCGGACCACCGGTTCGTAGCTCTGCCGGATCGCCTCCCGCAGCGCCCGGAACAGCCCGTCGGTCCCGTCCGGTAAGGCCTGACGGGCAATGCGCCCCTCCAGACCCCCATCGGCAAGCAGCTCTTCTAGGGTGGCGCCGTATTTCTCCAGCACCCGGGTAACCCGCGGCTCCACCAGCAGGCCCGACCACCTCGGCACCGGCAGCTGCCGGGGGACGCCGAGTCGCTCGTAGAGCGGTGGGGTCAGGGCGAGATACCGGAGCTCGGCGGGCCCCGCGAGGTAGGCGACCGTGGGGAGCAGCGCGCTCTCCAGCACCGGCCGGAGCAGCACGTTTCCGGACAGGCGAGTCGGCTCGGCTTCGGCAATGCGCCCGAGCTCCTCCAACCCGATCGTCGTGCGGCCCCGCCGCAGGGAATACCGCCCGGGGGCGCCGGCTCCCATCAGCCGGTCCCGTCCCAGCTCCCCATCGAGGAAGACCAGGGTGGCCCCGTCCCCGACCGCCACGCCGGAAGCCCGCCCTGCCGCCTCCAGAGATGCGGCCAGCCGGGCGAGCTCCTGATCGAGCAGGCCCGAGAGCTCGAGCGCCCGAAGCAGCACTCCGCTCGCCGCGCGCTTGACCGCCGGATGGGAGCTATCCAGGCAGAGGATTCCGAACGGGGCCACGAGCTCGGCGAGCGCTGCTCCGTACGCCCCAGCCACGGTGGCCTCGGGCCGATAGTGCCGCCGGAGCCACTCCACCGAGCTGCGGCCTTCGGGGCTGGGGGGAAAGGACTGCTCGAAACGGTCCAGGGCTTCGAGCACCTCCGCTCCGAGAGGCTGCCGCCACATCGGAGTGAGCGGGGCGTCCGGCTCGCGAGGAGCGAGCGACGCGGTGAGCAAGTCGCCATCAGCCCCGAGCCAGGAAACGCTGGCCACCTCCTGAAGGTCGTGATCGTCTCCTGGGACCCAGTACACCGGCACCACCGGGCGTCCCCAGCGTTGCTCCAGGGCCAGGGCCAGCCCGCGGGCGGAGAACGCTTTGGTTATCGAGTACCCCGGGCCGGTAAAGAGCCCGGGTTGCTGGCCGGTGGTCACCACCAGGGCTCCCGGCCGGCGAAGCCGGGCGAGGGTGGCTTCGATCCCGGGCCCGGCAAGCAGGGCGGGCTCGAGCGCCGGGTTCCAGCCTTCGGCGCGCGGTGCCAGCGTGGGCACCGGCTCGCCGAGGGGAGTGTCGATGATCGGGAGGGTCACGGGAACAACAGCGTGAACGGTGAACGGTGAACGGTGAACGGGCCCTGCTGTTCGATCCCGGTCCGCGGCCAAGGCAATTCCCGTTCACCGTTCACTGTTCACCGTTCACTGTTCACTTGTGGTACGGCTCCCCCCGCAGGATCGTCCAGGCCCGGTACCACTGTTCCAGGACGATGACGCGCACCAGTTCATGCGGCAGCGTGAGCGGGCCCAGACTCCACCGGGAGCTCCCCGGAACAGGAAAGTCCGGATCCAGCCCGAAAGCGCCGCCGATCACCAGGGACACCGGGGTGGCGGCGGTTCGCCACCGCTCGAGGCGTTGCGCCAGCTGCTCGCTGCTCCAGGGGCTGCCGGACCGATCGAGGACCACGCACTGCGAACCGGCCGGGAGCGCCCGGGCCAGCCGGGCCGATTCCTCCCGCCGCCGCAGTCCCGAGTTAGGGGCCCGCCCGGCCTCCCTGATTTCCCGCTCCTCAATCGGCCCGTAGCGGCGTAGCCGGCGGAGGTAGGCGTCACAGGCCTCGCGGTAGGAGGGGCGCAATTTGCCGACGGCCAGGAGCGTGGTCTTCATGGCTATAGGCTATGAGCTATGAGCTATTCGTTAGCGGCCCTACCGGGAGGGTCGGAGCGCGTAGCTATCACGGAATAGCCAATAGCTGATAGCTAATAGCTGTTAGCCGCCCTACGCGTACATCCCGCGGAGCCGGTGCACCGCAGCCACTCGATCGATGGCGACCATGTAGGCGGCGATCCGCAGGCTCAGGTTGGCCCGCCGGGCCATGGCCGCGACCTCCTGATAAGAGCTGGTGATGATCCGTTCCAGCCGGGAATTGACCGTCTCCAAGTCCCAGAAGAAGCCGCCCCGATCCTGGACCCACTCGAAGTAGCTCACCGTGACGCCACCCGCGTTGGCCAGAATGTCCGGGATGACCAGGATCCCGGCCTCCTGGAGAATCGGGTCCGCGTCGGCCCTGGTCGGGCCGTTGGCACCTTCGCAAATGATCTTGGCCCGGATCCGGCCCGCGTTTTTCTCGGTTATCACGTTCTCCAGCGCAGCCGGAACCAGCACGTCGGTCTCCAGGGTCAGGAGATCCACGTTGTCAATCTGCTCAGCCTTGCGGTAGCTCTTCAATACTTTGTGCTCTTTCACGTGTCGCACCACATCCTTCACATCGAGACCTTTGGGATTGTAGATGCCCCCCTCCTTGTCGCTCACTGCCATCACCTTCATGCCCTGTTCTTCCATCTGGAGCGCGCTGATGGACCCCACATTGCCGAACCCCTGGACCACCACGCGGGTTCCCCGCACGGGAAGGTCAAGCTGCTTCAGCGCCTCGCGGGTGACGATCATGCAGCCCCGCCCGGTGGCTTCCCGCCGGCCGAGTGATCCACCCATTGCCACTGGCTTCCCGGTGACCACCGCGGTCACGGTATGGCGCTTGTGCATGGAATAGGTATCCATGATCCAGGCCATCATCCGCTCGTTGGTGTTGACATCGGGCGCCGGGACGTCGGAGTCCGGACCCAGGGTCTCGATGATGCCCGAGGTGTATCCGCGGGTGAGCCGTTCCAGCTCGGCCATGGACATGCTGGCCGGATCGCAGACGACCCCGCCCTTCGAGCCCCCGAACGGCAGGTTGACCACCGCGCACTTCCAGGTCATCCACGCGGCCAGCGCCTTCACTTCGTCCAGGGTCACCTGGAGATCGAAGCGGATGCCGCCCTTGGCGGGGCCTCGCGCGGTGTTGTACAGCACCCGGTAGCCGGTGAAGACCTCAACCTCGCCATTGTCGAGTTGGACCGGGACCGCGACGATGATCTGCTTTTCCGGATGGCGGAGCACCTTGCGAAGGCTGGGCTCCAGATTGAGGTGCTGGGCTGCCTCGTCGAACCGGGCCATCATGGATTCGAAGGGATTCTCCCCACCGAGGAAGGTGTCCTTCTCGGGGCGAATGCCTCCCCGTATGACCGGGTGCGCCATGAGCGAGTTCTCCGCTGAAATGCGTGGGGGTGAAACTTACTATCCCGGCCCCCGGCTCGGGAAAACGATCCCATCGAGGGCTGCCGCCATTTCCGGCTCCCCCGTTTCCCATACGAGATCGAGAATCGCCACCAGGGGTTCAGGCACCGAGGCCGGCCAGCGACCGCGGAGCTTCCCGGCATCCTTCTGGGTGATCACGACGTGGTCGGCCTTCCGGGCGGCCTTCGCGAGCCAGGCAAGATCCTCATCCCGGAATTCGTGGTGGTCGGGCCAGGTCGCGACCTGGACCAACGCCCCGGCTGCCTTGGTCTGGGCCACGAAGGCATCGGGATCCGCGATCGCGCAAGCCGCCACGATCCGTTTACCGGCCAGGGAGCTGGCCGGGGTGAGCCGTCCCGATTCTAGCCCCTCGTAGCGGCCTACCTCGAGGCGAACAATGCCGGCGACCCCTCCCGGCCTGATCCAGGGCCTAAGCCTGGTCAGCATCTCCTGCGCCACCTGGGCACCAGCTCGTTTCCGCGTCACGACCAACCCATCGGCTCGCCGGAGCGCGCTCCAGCCCTCTCTCCACGGGCCGGCCGGCAAGGGCCAGCGAACCGCACGGGAGGCCTCCGCACTCACCACCGCGAGGTTGTAATCGCGCCCGACCCCACGTAGCTGGAAGGCGTCATCCAGCACCAACACTTCCGCCCCCAACGCTCGGGCCCGCTCCCCGGCCAGAACCCGGTCGGGATCGGCGATGACCCGCGCGGTCGGGACCCGCTGCTGGTGAACCAGGGCTTCATCGCGGCCCCGGCCGCTGGTCAGGATACCGGGGACCAGCCCCCGGGCCGCATAATGCTGGGCCACCCAGCTGGCCACCGGGGTCTTGCCCGATCCGCCCACGCTCAGATTACCAACCCCGACTGCGGGCAGCGGCAGGGACCTCACCCGCACCCAGCCGCGTTGGTAGCGGAGATTCCGGATCGCTACCCCGCTCCACCAGAGCCCGGCCAGCGGCAGCAGAACGACTCGCAGCAGCCGGGCATCCAGCCGCCGACTGGTCCACAGCCATCGCACTAGGCGGTGGGGGTCCCCTCGCCTCATCATGGGCTACTGCCTTGGATCATTGGCCTCCATCCGGGACCCCTCCGCCTGCCGCACTGCCCCGTCCAGCTCCGCGACCGTCCGCCGTTCCGCCGCTTCGAGCCCCGCCACCCCCTCCTCCACTCCGAACGGCATTCCGTAGGCGATGCGAACCCGGGCAAATGGCTTGGGGATGAGGAGCCGGTCCCAGCTCTTGAGCCTCCAGGCCCGGGTTGCCCCCGCGTGCACCGGCACCACCGGCGCCAATCCGCGCTGGGCGGCGAGCGGTCCCCCGCCCTTGAAGATCCTGCGGGGACCACGGGGCCCGTCGGGAGTGAATGCCACGCTCCCCCCGGCCCGAAGCGCCTTGACGGCACCAAGCAGCGCCCGCACCCCACCTCGCGTGCTGGAGCCTCGGGATTCCCGGTATCCCAAACTCCTGGCGTACGCGGCGAGGTAACGCCCCTCCCGCGCCTCGCTCACCACAATTGTCATGCCCCGTTTCCGATGCTGCCACAGGAGGGGCAACAGAGCGTCATGCCAGGCCACCAGGACGTACGGCTTTCCTGCGTCAGCCAGCTCCTTCCAGGCGTGGTGCGCCCCCAGCAGCTCGAGCCGCCAGGAACGCGCCAGCATGGAAAGCAGCGGGCCGGCCAGCCGTGCGATCAGCCCTGCGCTACCCGGGCTCATCGCACCCCATCAACTCTTCCGCGAGTTCAGCCACCCGGACCGCCGCCCCGGGCCGGCCCAGGCGTCCGCGTACCAGATCGAATCCCTCGCGCTGAGCGCCGATTACCGGGTTGTCGCGATCGAGCAGGGGCGTCACGGCCTTGGCGAGCCGCTCCGGGGATGCATCGCCCTGAAGCAATTCCGGCACTACGCCCTTCCCGGCGATGAGATTCACCAGGCTGACCCAGGAGACCCGCATCAGGCGCCGGGCAAGCCAGGCCGTGACCGGGTGAACTCGGTAGGCCACGACCATCGGGACGCCGGCGAGGGCCGCTTCCAGCGTCGCGGTCCCCGACTTCACGATGGCTGCATCCGCGAGGCTCAGCACCAGCCCTGATTGCGCCGGCAAGAGCTGGAACCCCTCGCTTCCCGGATACTCCATTCCCGGCATGGCGGCCACGAAAACCCGGTCGCATCGGCCCCCGTCCCGAAGCCGCCGGGCCGCGTCTCGAAAGGGCACCCAGAGCCGGGCAATCTCTTGCCGCCGGCTTCCGGGAAAGAGCGCCAGAACCCGGGCGCGGTCCGGAATAGCGAGCGCCCGCCGGGCGTCCTCTCGAGCCGGCGGGGAGGGCTGATCCAGCAAAGGGTGCCCGACATATTCTGCCGCGATACCAAAGCGCGAGAAGAATCCCGGCTCAAAGGGCACGATGCAGGCGACCCGGTTCACTACTTTGCCGAAACGGGGGGTGAGTCGGGTTCCGCTGGCCCAGTGTTTGGGGGCGATGTAGTACAGCACTGGCACCCCGTGTCGCCGGGCCGCCTCGGCAAGCCGGAGGTTGAAGCCGGGGTAGTCGATCGGAAGGGCAAGATCGTAGCGCCCGGCACGAAAGCCTCGTTCCAGAATCCGAAGCATCCGCCAGTGAGCCGGGATAGCGCGGAGGACCTCGGCAAACCCGAGCACCGTGTACCGTTCCATCGGAAACCGGATCGCTGCTCCGGCTGCGGCCAGGTGGGGGCCGCCCAGCGCTTCGATCGTTATGCCCGGGTGCCGCTCGCGAAGCGCCGCTGCCACCGGGCCGCCGTGCAGGTCGCCGGAAGGTTCGCCGGCGGAGATGAAGACTCGAAGATTGCGGGGAGGCAAGGATCGGCTATTGGCTATTCGCTATTAGCTATTCGCTATTAGCTATTGGATGCTCCTTGAGAATCCCACTGTCCGACGGCCGCAGCACGGCTATTCTAATAGCCAATAGCGAATAGCCAATAGCCTCTTCACGCCGGCACCCCTCGCTCCGACCGCGCCACAAACTCGAGAAAGCGCTGGACCTCTGGCAGCGGGGGAAGCTCGATTCGGGCCCGATCCATGGCCTGGGAGAAATTCAGACCGGAATTGAAGAAGAGCCGATAGAGCCGCTTGAGCGCGGCCGTGGTGTCCGGCGCAAGCCCGGCCCGCTGCAGGCCCACGGTGTTGAGCCCGTACAGCTCCACCGGGTTACCAACGGCCATCACGTAGGGAGGGATGTCCTGGCTTACTCGGCTGCAGCCGCCCACGAACGCGAGGGTTCCAATGGTGACGAATTGATGCACCGCCACCAGGCCCGAGAGATTGGCCCGGTCTTCCACAGTCACGTGCCCGGCCAGCTGGACTCCGTTGGCCAGAATCGCTCCGTTTCCCACCCGGCAGTCGTGAGCTACGTGCACGTAGCTCATCAGGTAGGAGCCCGCCCCAATCCGAGTGAGCCCGGATTGGGCCGTCCCACGGTTAATGGTCGAGAATTCCCGGACCACTACCTGATC
>DATECI010000249.1:0-2751 GCA_035286985.1 Gemmatimonadales bacterium | reverse complement strand
CGAGGATGGATCCCCCGCCCTGATCTTCGATGGTCACCGCGGCACCGGAGAGGGGCTCACCTTCGGCATCGCGGACGGTGCCTCTCAACGCACCGGCGGTAATGGACTGGGCCGGGGTTAATGGAGGCAAAACGAGGGAGGCAAGGAACATCAGAGCCGCCAGTGCAGCAGACCGCGGTTCGCCTTGCATCGGCCCTCCCCCGAAGGTCCAGAATGTGAACCCGCTTCTCTGTGCAGAATGGATGCCACATCCGAGGCGTTGCTGGCAAACCCCGGTTCTGGCGCCCGTGCCACAGTTTGGTGCAAAGATACTGCAGGGGGGCAGTGGGCCAGAGGGGCAGTTGGGCCGTGGGGCAGTTTGGCGGTAAGGGCGGTGCGGCCTAAACGGCCCGCCGCTAGACTTTAGCTTGTGCCCCTTTGGTCTCTGCGCCGGCTGGCGTTCCGCAACCGCATCCTCCTGGCCCTCCTCATCCTGGCGGTTCCCTCCGCCATCCTGAGTGCCGGCTGGGTGGTGACCCTGCTCCAGACCAATCCGGCCCGCTCGAGCCGGGTAGCGCTCGAGCCAATCCGGGCCACCGGGCAGACTCTGATCGAAACGCTCGATTCGACCAAGCTCGCGCCGCTCGAGGCCCGGGCGGTCGAGGAGCACGTCAAGGCGATCAACAAATCGCTGATCCTCTCCCAGAGCGGCTTCTACTACAGCCGGTACAAGACCATCGCGCTGGCAATCGTCATCTCGGTGCTGGGGGGGTTCCTGCTTTATGCCGCTTACCTGCTGGCCCGCTCCCTCTCCCGCCAGCTGAGCCGCCCCGCCGACGAACTGGTCGGATGGATGGAGCGGATCCGCCGGCACGAGCCATTGCCGGAGGAGGGGCAGAGGGGCAGTGGGGCAGTGGGGCAGAAGGGCGGTGGCGGCGCCCCGGAATTCGAGATGTTGCGCTCCGCGCTGCGGGAAACCGCGGCCTCGCTCCAGCAAGCCCGCACGGCCGAGCTGGAGTCGGAGCGGCTGCGGGCCTTTCGGGAAGTGGCGAGGAGGGTAGCCCACGAGATGAAGAATCCGCTGACGCCGATCCGGTTTGCGATTGGGCAGATCGAAAGAGCGGCAGAGGGGCAGAGGGGCAGCGGGGCAGAGGGAGAACAGGAGGAGGCGCTGGAGGTGCTTCGGGTCGAAACCGCGCGGCTCGAGCAACTGGCCCGCGAGTTCGCCAACCTGGGGCGGCTTCCCGAAGGCCCGGCCGCCGAGGTGGACCTCGGCGAATTGCTGGGCGAACTGGTCCGCACCTCGGTGCCCACTACCATGCACGCAGCCCTAACCGTGGATCCGGCGGCCCCTCGAATCGTGGGGCACTACGATCCGCTCCACCGGGCGTTCAGCAATCTGATCCGGAACGCCGTGGAAGCGACGGGGGAACCGGGGCGGCTGGAGGTGACGGTCAGTGCGGCAGTGCGGCAGAGCGGCAGTGAGGAGGCGAGCGCAGTCCGGGTTACGGTCGCGGACCATGGGGCCGGGGTACCCCCGGAACGGCGTGGCCAGATTTTCGAGCCCTACGTGACCGGCAAGGCGGGGGGGACCGGGCTGGGGCTCGCGATCGCAAAGCAGGCGATCGATCTTCACCGCGGCACCATCGAGGTTTCCGAAACCGACGGCGGCGGCGCGACGTTCACGGTCCGGCTTCCGGCGGGCGCCGAGTCGCGGGTCCCCGCCCTTTCCAGGGAGGCCTTGGTGGAACGACGGATCGCGGAGCGGCGGCGGAGGACACTATGAGCGTGGCGGTGCGGCAGTGCGGCAGTGTGGTAGTGCGGCAGAGGGGGGGACGGTCATGAAGCCGAGGGTGTTGATCGTGGATGACGAGGCGAACATCCGCCGGATGCTCGCCGCCCTTCTCAAGGGGGAAGGTTTCGAGCCGGAGCAGGCCGCCAACGGCAACGCAGCGCTGCTCTCACTCGATCAGATTCACCCGGACGCGATCCTGCTCGATCTCCAGATGCCGCCCGGCCCCGATGGACTCATGACCCTGCAGCAGATCCGGGAGCGCGACGCGTCCACGCCGGTGATCATGATGAGCGGAAAGGCCCAACTCACCGACGCGGTAAAGGCGATCAAGCTCGGCGCCTTTCAGTTCCTGGAAAAGCCGCTTACTCCGGAAGCGGTGCTGGTGGCGCTCCGGAGCGGCCTGGAGCTCACCCGGGCCAAAGCGGAAACGCGGGCCCTTCGCGCGCAGCTCTTGCCGCGAGCGGATCTGGTGGGCCACAGCCGGAAGATGGAGGAGGTTCGTGCCCTGATCGCCCAGGTGGCGCCCACCGAGGCGCGGGTGCTCATCATGGGCGAGTCGGGCACCGGAAAGGAGCTGGTGGCCCACGCCATCCACCGGGCCTCCCATCGGGCCTCGCGACCGATCATCTCGGTGAACTGCGCCGCGATCCCCCGCGACCTGGTGGAATCGGAGCTCTTCGGCCACGAGCGGGGCGCTTTCACCGGCGCCACCGACCGGCGGCTGGGACGGTTCGAGCTGGCCGACAGCGGGACGCTCTTTCTCGATGAAGTGGGGGACCTGAACCTCGAGGCCCAGGCCAAGCTGTTGCGGGTGCTCGAAACCGGCGAAATCCAGCGGCTGGGGGCGGAGCGGGCCCAGCGGGTGGACGCGCGGGTGCTTTCAGCTACCAACCAGCGGCTGGAGCAAGCGGTGGCAGCGGGGACGTTCCGGGAAGACCTCTACTTCCGGCTCAACGTTTTTCCGGTTCCGCTGGCCC